>JAIRUV010000125.1 GCA_031254265.1 Candidatus Methanoplasma sp. | reverse complement strand
TGCCCACTTCAGCCTCAGACTTCCTTTTTTCAAAAGCTCATCCATCATACATCCCTTCCGAACTCCGACATCAGCGACGAACATATCTCGCTTACGATCTCCTTCCTGTTGTTCTCATTTGAGAATTCTATAACGGCCTCTTCAATGACATCCTGTTTACCCTTCATCTCTTTCACAAACCTTCTGATATTCTCCAGCGCCCTTGTCATCTCATCCGATATCGACACAGTTGCCGCCTTAGAGGTCCTCGACAGAGGATTCAGGTCTATCGATATCACGGTCTTCCCCATATCCGCCAATGCCTTGGCCCTGTCCCCGTCCTCGATCGGAACAAGAATGACATCCGAACCATATATCCCGGATCTCGTGCACAGCGCACGATCCGAGTCCAGCCCGGATATCCTTGCGTCTGGATCCCTTCCAAGAACGTCCTTAGCACCCTTTTCCTCCATATAAGATATCAGAAGGTCCATTCTTTTCTCAGTCCTGTGGAATATGTTGACCTCGATCTTCGCCGGAACCTCCTTCGCAAGTCCGATGATATTCTCCGGGTCAAGAGCGGCAGCGTTGCCGTTGACGCACACCACCGGGTTCTCTGCTCTCAGAAGGTATGCTGCTGCTGCCCTCTCCGCCCTCAATGACGGTTCCAGGCTCCTCTCGCCCATCAGATAGTCAAAGGCCTCGCCTCTGCCGTGAGAGATGAGGCCGGTCTGGGTAACAAGGCCTCTGTCCACCATTTCCGACAATCTTTCCCTTACCATAAGCGATCTGTAGCGGGGGTGGCCTGCTGGTATGTTCACGTTTCTGTGTAAGCGTACAGTTGATATAGATTTAATGTTCTAATCGGCGACAGCATGCCTGATGTGAGGATAGTTCTTGTCGGTCCTAAGTTCGAAGGGAACATAGGCGCAGTTGCCAGATCCATGGCTAATTTCGATGTCCGCGAGCTGTATCTCGTTGACCCCTGCGCCGTCGGCGACGATGCTTACCGCAGGGCAAAGCACGGTTCGGATATATTGGAGAATGCAGTGACCGTCGGAACGCTGGAGGAGGCGCTGGAAGACTGCTTCCTTGTAGCCGGTACAAGCGGAATAACGACGAAGGGCGACAGGAACTACACGAGACTGCCAGTACTGGCCGGGGAATTCGCCCAGCATGTCTCAGGATACGAAGAGAAGATAGCCGTTGTCTTCGGAAGAGAGGATATCGGCCTTTTCCAGGAAGAGCTGAACAAGTGCGATGTTCTGATCACCGTCCCGGCAAGCGATGTGTACCCCATACTCAACCTGTCCCACGCCGCCTCGCTGGTGATGTATGAGCTTTTCCAGACAGGGAAGGCTGCAAGAAGGGCGGAGCCCGCTGACAGGGCAGAGAAAGAATACATGCTCAGCTTCTTCGACGACCTCATGGATGCCATCGATTACCCAGAACACAGACGGAGTGACACATCCGTGATGTTCAGGCGCATGATGGGGCGCTCGATCCCCACCAAATATGAGTACAACACCATAATGGGGATATTCGGTGATGCCTCTAAGATAATAAGGAACGGTAAGAAATGGGGATGAACAGCATTATCCTGTGATCTTCCGTGCCTTTGCCCGTCACTATCTCCGGTATTATCCCGGTCGTGTCGCCGATGGTCCTCGATATGTTCTCCGCGTCGGCCCTGCTTATCTCAGAATCCGATGTCACAATGATCTTCCCGTAACGGGGGTCCGCGTCGAAGAGGCATTCGTCCTTGGCTGACATGACCGCTTTGACCGGGTCGTTCGACTGCCGGTATGCTATTGTGTAGACCTTCTCGCTAAGAGTGCTGAAGAACGGCCCTTCGAGCATATCGTGTATCCTGACGACCGCTTCTTTCATCATCTCATCAGCAAGGGATATCGCTTTGCTTATCGGCAAAGAGCCGCCTCCCCTTGACGGCATCTTGCCTATGTCGAAGAGTATGGTCCTGTCTGATATCCGGATTACCTCCTTCATCTGTTTCAGAGCTGTCTCCCTCCTAAGTGTCTCGAAGGGCATCGGTATGCTTACGACTGAGATCATCCTCGCATTGGACTCCCTTGCACATTCTTCAATCACCGGGATCGTGCCTGACCCTGTCCCTCCCCCCAGTCCTGCCGTCACTATGATGTTGGAATGTCCGGAGATCTCTTTGCATATCTCGTCCTTATAATCATATGCAAGCGCCCAGCCCAGGTCCCGGTCTCCTCTGCAGCCGTCCACACTCCCGTCGGCCATGGATATAGTGGAGCCGTGCTGACCGGTGTTGATGGTGATAACGCTGACCTTGGGATCGTCCGGTATCCTGGAGACGGTATTCTTCCCCGCGCCTCCTGAACCGATGATCAGAGTCCTCCCGACCAAATCATTCCTCCGGCTCCATCCTTGACCTCACATATTCCCTGACCGCTTTCCTGACCGCCTCATCCATAGGGACCTTGTCCCCGTCCGTGAGCAGGGATTCCATATCAAGAGGCTTCTCCCGGATATGCTCGCTCTGGATCGCTGACATCTCCTGCGGTGTGAATTCCGATTCTATCATAGTCCTTATCGCATCTGCCACGCCTTCGGACAGACTTTTGTATTTTCCTCTGTCCACAAGCTTTTGGAGAAGTATTATCGTATCCGGCGTAAGCCTGACTATGATCTTTTCGGTCCGGTCCATGTAATTATTGTAAGATACGAAAAACGAACATAAAGATATTGTGTAAGAGGTTTGATATCGCAAGATAAACTTACCGTTCATCCGAACAAGGCGCTCAGACCAGCTGCTGCGTCCTCTTCGCTGACTGCTTCTTCCTCGGGCTCCACTGCTGCTGCGGGTGCGGCTGCTGCGGGGGCTCCGGCGGCGGGTGCTGCTGCTGCCGCGGGTGCGGCTGCGAACGAGGCCGATGCGATGGCCCCTTTTATGTCAACTCCCTCGAGTGAAGCGATCAGTGCCTTGACTTTAGCTGCGTCGACCTCTACTGCTGCTGCTTTGAGGATCGCGGTTACCCCGTCCTCGGTTATGTTCTTGCCAGCAGAGTAAAGCACCATTGCACTGTAAATATACTCCATTTTTTTCAACTCCTTTTAGCCGAATAGTGCGCTCAGGCCAGCTGCTGCATCTTCTTCGCTGACCTGTTCTTCTTCTTCCACTTCAACTTTCTGCTCCGCTTTCACGGATTCCGCTTTAGGCACAACGGCCGCTGCTGCCGCAGAGCTTAGTCTGGCGGCTATGACGTCACTGCTGTATCCTGACGCGGAAGCTATGGCCAACATGTGACTGTCAGCCTTCGCAAGAAGTATCTTGATATTCTCTTTGGTCGGTATCGCGGCCGATATCGAAAGGCCCATTGCCTCTCTGTACGCTTTCGTGATGAGCGGGATGATCGTATCCTTGGTGGAATATGCGATCTCTATCGCCAATGCACGGGCGTTGTACGCGGCCGTAGCGAACATTGTTGAGTAGTAATCGTCGGGTATCGCAAGTACATCCTTTTTGTAGACGGTCCCGTCCTCAAAGGCGGACCTCAGAACCATACCCACAACCATTGGGAGTATGTTCAGTTTCGGGAGCATTGCGGCGACGCCTGCCGGGATGGGTTCCCCGCTCTTTACCAGCGTCGTTTCCTTTCGGATCGCTATCTTTCCGGCCTCTACTGCGGCCGGAAGGCCTATCTTTTGAAGTTCACCGATGATCGGACCGGGACCGAACGGAGTCGGTCCTTTCGGGACAATTATATCCATAGGTGCCAGTTGCCCCGGTTTTGCGGGGGCGGCCGTCATTGTCGCTTCAAGCCTTTTGTAGAGCTTGAACGGATTCATGTCCGTTGCGACGATGGCGCACTGTCCGTGGACAGAGTCCTTGAGTGCCTCGACGCCCGGTCTCTGTTTGGCCGCCTCTTCAAGTGCCAAGAGCATAAGGTTGTTCTTGGTCATCTTGAGCTTGGCGTGCTCACGGAGTCCGGCCCTCATGGCCTGGATCTGCTGTCCGGGGATGCCATGCATGTCGACAACTGCGACAACAGGGCTCTCCACTATGTCCTTGACGATCTCGCTCACCATCTCCTTCTTCCAAGTTGCGACGTGTGCCATCTTAGACCTCCTTACAAAATCTTCTCCGCCGGCCCCATGGATGTTTTGACATAAGCGGACGCTACGTTCGCCATGCCTTTCTCTAATCTCAGCGACACACGCTTCAAGATCACTTCTACATTGTCGGCGATCTCTTCAGCGGACATGTTCGCTGTTCCCACGGGCACGTGGAATGTCTTCCTGTCTTTCGTCCTGACGGTCACAGACCTGCGGAGGTTGTCTATCATACCTGAGGGATCAGCTCCCGGAGGTATGGGCTTAGGCATCTTTCCGCGAGGGCCCAGAACGGTACCGAGCCTCTTACCGACGACCGCCATCAATGGGGCCTCGGCTACGAAGTAATCAGTGCTGTTCGCGATCCTCTTTGCCTGCTTCTTGTCGTCTGCGATCGCTCCGAGTTCATCCGGAGTGATCACAAGATCGGCTACGTCCTTGGCTTTCAAGGCTAGTTCGCCACCACCAATCACGCAGATACTGATCCTCTTACCGCGGCCGTTCGGAAGGATTATGTCCTCCTGAATACGGTTCTTAGGTATTGCAAGATCAACATCTTTCAGATTGATGGCCAACTCAACCGTTTCAGTAAAATTGCGCTTCTTTGCACCTTCTAGTGCTTTCTGCACAGCCATTACGGTTGGTTTTTCTGCCAATTCAATTCCTCCTCGTAGTGCATGCGAGCCCTAAGGCTCTCCTACAAGCAGGCCTGCTATTCTTTTACCCTATATAAGGTTTAAGGGAGGGCCGTGTCGGACAGATCGTATTTGAAACAGCGCATATGTCGCGCGTTTGGGCGGCGACATATTCGATTGTCGACGGTTTCCTGGCCCTTTCTTCAGCGACCTGGAACAACAGAAACCCCCATTAGGCTACAAGGTCCACCTACTCAGCGCAAAGATACAAACGAGAAATACTGCCATGCGAGGGATTAATAATCATGACAACTTCTCGTGTTAAGAGTCCGCGAGACAATAGTTTGCACAACGGAGGGGTTTGTTTTGAAACATGTGTACGAAGGGAAGACAAAGTCGGTTTATGAATTGGATGACGGCAACTACATGCTCAGATTCAAAGACGATGCCACCGGAGAGGATGGGAAGTTCGATCCCGGCGCGAACACCGTAGGGCTTTCCATAAAGGGGATGGGAAAGGGCGGGGTGCGCCTGACGAAGTTCTTCTTCGAGAAGATCCAGGAATCCGGAATTCCAACACACTACATAAGCGCCGACATCGAGAATGCCACCATGACGGTCAGGCCTGTGGAGGTCGTCGGCAAGGGGATAGAGGTCATCTGCCGTTTCAGGGCCGTCGGAAGTTTCAGGAAAAGATACGGCGACTATTGTACAGAGGGGCAGCCGCTGGATGCTTTCGTTGAGGTCACACTCAAGGACGACGACCGCGGGGACCCGCCGATCACAAAGGACGCCCTGGAAATGCTGGGTCTGTTGACGTCCGATGAATATGAGAGCCTCAAGAGCAGGACGCAGAGGATCGCCAGGATCGTCAAGGACGAGATAGCCAAGAAAGGCATGGAGTTGTACGACATTAAGTTTGAGTTCGGGAAGTCGAAGGATGGCCAAGTGTTACTGATAGACGAGATCTCTGGCGGGAACATGCGCGTCTATAAAGGCAGCGAGAGGGTCGGACCAATAGAATTGGTCAAACTGATGCTGGACTGAGTCTACCCATATACATTGAAATTGAAAACTGTCGATGGGGACTTGTAAGAAGGCACAGCAGTGAACCATATGGCTGTTCCTGCCCGGCTCGGATCTGATTTCTGACACCATTGCGTAACAATTATAGGTAATCCTTCTATGCACTTATCATGGAACAGGCGGAAGCGGTGCACGAACTCACTTTCGAAGAGCTGTGTAAGATAGTCGCACCTATCGCGATCAAACATGGCATCATCCGCATCTACCTATTCGGATCCAGAGCCCGCGGGGACTGCAGAAATGACAGTGATTTCGATTTCTGCATACTTGCTCTCAGAGGATACGGGCTCATAAGGATCGGATCGTTCCTTTGTGACCTTGAAGATGCGCTTGGGTCTGAAGTAAATGTCATCAGCGAAGAGGGCGTGTGGAGCGAATCTTTAAGAGAGGAATTTCTGCGTGACAGAAAGATCGTGTTCGAAGCGTGACCTCGATAAAAACGGCTCGTTTGCGGAATCGTCATGGTCGTTTTGAGTCAAACGGATTGTAAAAGTTGAAAATGTTTTTAAGAATGTCAGCAGAGTACTTTGTCGTATACGCCTGCTTTTACGTCCTTCTGGAAGACCTTGGCGTCCTTTCCGTCGATGGATACTCCGACCGAGACACAGTTGCCTGCCACTTCCAGCACGCGTGCTTTCAGCGTCGCCCCGAGAAGATCGTCCGCCTTCATATTGGCTATCTTCTTTATCTGGTCGATGCTCATGTCGGCCACCTTCGTGGTCCTGGCGTTGCTTGATCCGCTTGCCAATCCCAACTCTGATTTTATAAGGGCTGACATCGGGGGCGTCCCGACCTTCACATCGAATGTCTTGTCGTCGTTTACCACTACGGTTACCGGGACCTTCATCCCGGCGAACGCTTTTGTTTTCTCGTTGATCTTGGCGAGGACCTGTGCGGTGTTCACGCCTGTGGGACCGAGTGCCGGACCAAGCGGCGGGCCTGCGGTGGCCTTGCCTCCGTCCACTAATGCTTCAACAGTTGTTGCCATTGCTTATTTCTCCTTCTCAATAACTCTGACGCTGTCACCCTTGACGGTGACGGGGATGGGCACCATGGCCTCTATGAGTTCCACGGTTATCTCTTCTTTACTTTGATCAATATGGTTCACTCTTGCGATCTCGCCTTTGAACGGACCGTTTATCAGTTCTACCAAGTCTCCTTCCACTATGCCTACGACCGCCGAGACCGGGATCAGGTAGTGGCTTATCTCGTCTATGTCGGTCTCGCCGTCCACAAAGGATCGGGCCTTCTTTATGTCCCGGGTCTTTTCCCTCAGACGGTCTGTGTTCATGCCTTCCACGAACACATATCCTCTGAGCCCCGGCGGGCTGAATATCGCATATATGTCCTTCTCTCCCAGCTGGGCCTTGGACATCAGGCTGTCCGCCACGCTCTTCTCCTGGTCCATCTGCGTCTTGAGGACCATTAGGGATTGTCTTGCCACTGCGCCGAAATTCAGGACGGACGTTCCTTCCTGAGTGACGGCGGCTATTTGGATGTCCACCTCATCGCCGTACCTGGCACCTTTGGGACATATGACCTCCAGTCTGAACTCCTTGGGTTTGTTGTCGGGGAGGTCCACCTTCTTTTCGGTCATCGATCGGTAGTTGCTCCAGAGTTCGCTCCCTGTTGCATCATATAACGTGACGTTCCACTCGGGAGCGTTCTCTTTGTCCGGCCCCATTGAGACGTCGAACTTCAGGACCGCCGACGGTGAACCAGAAGAAAGCTTGAATCTCCACTCTGCGACCGCTCCTGCGCGGACGTCCTTCATCCCATCTTCTCCCGCTGCGAGCGTGCCCCCTGTTCCAAACTCAGACATTATCATACCCCCGAATTTCATCAAAAATGGCTGGGAAGATATGTCATTACCCACATTATGGCAAAGCCCACCGCGCCTATGATTGCCATTCCGATCGCTGCTATGTAGCAGGTCCTCTTGTACTCCTCTCTGGTGGGTGTATGGGCCATCTTGAGGATCCTGCCGTATTTCCCCCTTCCGAGATTCCTTGCTTTGGACTCGAAACTGTTCTGGAACTCCTCTGCCTTTGCCTCTATTTTCATTCTTCCTACTTCCTTAACATACCTGGGCCTGAACCCGGATAGATTTGTTCACTCTTTCGTTACCACTGACAGCAACATATGAATAATATCCCATAAATAGACTCCTATTTTAAAGCTTTTGGTACTGTGAACATACGCCGCATCACGTATCAGCGGATCTGCCGGGCCACAGTTTCCGGTAGATGCCTTTTTTGCATGCCCATATGACATATGCGAACAACAGGATCACCAGGATGTTCCTTGCAAGCAGTATCATCATGCCGGCATCGGTGACGTTCTCTCCTCCGCCGCAGAGACCTACGTTCACTGCAAAGTTCAGCTGCGACAGTATTATGACGATCACTGAAAGCACCAGGATGTTGTTTTTGACAACATGGTCGATGGTCGTCATCTGCATGAAGACTATGAACGGTATCATCCAGACAATATATTGGGTGGAGAACACCTTCCCAATCGTGATGAATGCGAGCAGCGACAGCAGAGCCGCCCAGCCGAGAAGCACCATCCTGCTGTTCTCGTTGTCGTACTTCTCCTTCCGCGATATGGACAGTCTGTACGTATAGAACGCATACACCAAAAACAACGACATCAGCATCAGCGGCGTAAGATATGATGCCACCGTATCGGGCCACGGCCCGATCAGGTTGTCTGAACCGTAACTGAATGCTATGGAGACGTCATTCAGGCCGAAGACCGACGTAAGATGGATGAATGACGCGGCCACAGACTCGAGGTGCAGGGGACGGTCCATATGATAGGTCAGGAAACTGAATCCTGCATCCGGCCATAGGAGAGCAAAGGGCAGAACGATCAGTGCTGCGACCAGGATAAATACGCATGTTCCCTTCAGCGCATTGGGCCAGTCCCTGTTCATCACGAACGGAATGAGGTATATCGGGAACAGAACAGCCGGATACAGTTTTGTCATGGTGGCTATCGAGAGCAGCACGAATGCCCATACATACCTCTTTGTGACAAAGCAGTAAAATGAGAGAAGAGTCAACACGACAGGGAATATGTCGTATCTGTCCACAACGAACTCGAGCATCAGCAACATGAATATTGTGTAGATCAGCATGGCCTTGTTCGGGCTGTGGTTGTACCTTTTCGCAAGCTTCCCGGTCACCACGAGGCCTATAATGAAGAATACCACTGCCTCGGCGACAAACATTATGTTATAACCGAAAGCGGTGTCGGCAAACAGCCTTGGCAACGCGAAGAACACCAGCGCGAAAGGCGGATACTCCGTCTCCGGCATGCTTCCGCGCATCAGTTCGTCTGCGTACGGGAAATAGCCCCTCACAACTTCGGTCTCTAACCCGAAGTAGTGGACCGCCAGAATGAATATGGCAGAAGCCGCGACGAACATCAGCCCCAGGACCAGCTGATACCTGTTCCTGTTGTCTGTCGTTCTCATATTCTCCACATAGACGACAGTAATTATTAATTTATGTAAAAGGCGGAACTGGGGCATTGTGTTTCTCTTCTGCCAATGCTTATATATCCCTTATATGTTGGTTCCCCAAATTCTTGCACAGGTGATACGAGATGGAAGAGATTTTGTGCAACGTAGAGTTGGTAAAGGACAATAATGACTTCGTAGCTAGGATACAGAGCGACCTCGGCGGAATGAGAGAATACAAGTCCTCGAGTTTCGAAGAGGTATTGGAACAGCTTATGATTGATCTGCAGGAAGAGTTCGAATCACTCTAAAAGAGGTGAGTACATGGCAGATAATGTCAAACAAGTAATAGATATTTTAGACAATTTGGCCGAGGATACCTCGGTACCGCGCAACATCAGAAAAGGTGCGACGGACGCAAAAGCTAGGCTTATGGATACAAAAAGCGCAATGGACGTGCGCGCAACGAGCGCCATCATCATACTTGATGACCTTGCGAACGATCCTAACATCCCCCTCCACGGCAGGACGCTGATTTGGAACGTGATAAGCCAGCTGGAAGTCCTGAGTGCCTCCTGCGGATCGAAGAAGGCCGCGTAAGCAGGCAACCGCCCGCGCCCGATCAGGACGGGCGTGGGTTGCACCTATTTGATAAACATCAAGAAAACCTTCGTAATCGCATCAACGTTCTTATGCGCCCTGCCGGGCAGTGGTCTTTTCCTCATCGCCGCATAGTTTCTGCGTCTGATGTCGGCCCATTGTGGACAAAACAGTCTGCAATGTGGTCATTGACCATGCCCGTGGCCTGCATGAATGAATAGATTATGGTCGAACCTACGAATTTGAATCCCATTTTCTTCAGGTCGCTGCTTATTCTGTCGGAGACTGCAGTGGTAACTGGTATGTCTTTGATCTTCTCCCAATGACCTACAACTGGCTTATTGTCCACATACTCCCATATGAATTTGTCAAAACTCCCGTATTTTTCAACGATCTCCAAGAATAACCTGGCGTTATTCACTGCTGCGTTGATCTTCAGGCGATTTCTTATTATGCCTTCGTTCTTCATGAGCTCTTCTATCTTCGCGTCGCTGTAGAGTGCTACCTTTTTAGGGTCGAACCCGTCAAAAGCCTCCCGGTATGTTTCTCTCTTTTTCAGCACGGTTATCCATGAAAGCCCGGCCTGCGCGCCCTCCAGAATAAGCATCTCGAACAGCTTGATGTCATCGTGCACCGGCCGCCCCCACTCGTTGTCGTGGTAGTCTATGTAGATCGGGACATCCCCAAAGCATCTGACCTTCTCATTCTCCATGGGCTGAAGTCCGTTTGTACATTAATCAACCTTTTGTCTGGAACGGAGTGCTGTGCGGCATGATCTGGCATCAGACCGGTTATTGTGGCGGCTATGCCACCGCGGCCGCCCCTAAGTTTAATCCTTATTCTTTCACTATTCGGCTGCCTGTCTCAGTCCTCATCGGCATTTACATCCTTCAACAGACGCTGCTTCAGATCTTTTGCATTCGACCTGCTCACGGCGGGCCTGCCTGTACCCTTTTCGATCTGTTCGCGCGCAACCCTCGCGACTTCTGCGCCTTCTTTGGCGACTGTCGCACTTTCCTTGAACCCGCTCGGCTGCCTGGCAATGGAAATGTCTGTCGCAGCGACCTCTGCAAGCATATTCAGTACCAAGTCGGTGTTGGTCATGTTATCGCGCAGGTTCTCTTTTTTCAGCCCTTTGTGTTTCTTGTATTCGCGGGTGTTCATGCCGCTCCAGGTCCTGCTCATCAGGTCAGTGAGCGCTGCGTACTCCTCTCCCTGCTCGACGCCGCTCCTGTCCCACTCGTCGGTCAGGTCTTTTCGGATCTCTATCGACTTGATCCGCTGATTGATCCAGCTCTCGCTGTAACCCAGGCGCCGGTAGTTCTGTATCGCTCGGTTGATGGAAAGCTCCGGGTCAACCGTTTCGTCAATGCGTTCGCTTCCTACTTTGGCAAGCCAAGTCTTGAACGGCTCGGCTTTCTTGCTTGGAATTGACTGGATAAGCCGCAATACCTGCTCTGTGTCGGCAACGTCGGTAAGACGCATTTTACCGTCTGGTGCAAGTATTTTCAACTGGTTAGTATTACTAACCACTTCACTGCCCTCATCAGTCAGCTTCTTTTTGAGCCACTTCCAATAATTTCTGACCTTTACATAGTCGGGTTGGTCTGTTAATATCCCGACGATATCTAAGATTGAAAACCACCATTTCTCGGCTTCCTCATCCCACACCGCGCGCACTTGCGCCTCTTCAAATATTTTGACTTGTCCTTTTGTCTTGCTCATGCCCCATCCTCCAAAATGTTTCTCTGTCGCTGACGACATTGTTGTGCCGCTCGGGCATCCTCTGCGCGGAGGAGTGTACGGACCACTTCTACCCGATCAACGTCCGCCGGACTTTGCTCACTCCCACTCTATCGACGCAGGA
>JAIRUV010000116.1 GCA_031254265.1 Candidatus Methanoplasma sp. | reverse complement strand
ACGAACGCGACCTTCATAAGATTCGTAGGCTCCGAACTTGTCCAGAAGTATATCGGAGAAGGAGCCAGGCTTGTCCGCGAACTGTTCGACCTTGCCAGAGAGAAAGCTCCGAGCATCGTCTTCATCGATGAGCTTGACTCCGTGGGGGCAAAAAGGATGGATGTCGCGACCTCGGGCGACAGAGAGGTCCAGAGAACGCTCATGCAGCTGCTTGCGGAGCTTGACGGTTTCACTCCGATGAGCGAAGTGAAGATCATCGGCGCCACCAACAGGCCAGACATCCTTGACGATGCCCTGCTCAGGCCGGGAAGGTTCGACCGTATCATAGACATAGGTCTGCCGGACGTGGAGGGAAGAACTCAGATCTTCGGCATCCACATGTCACACATGAGCACAGAGAAAGGCATCAAAGCCAGAAGGCTTGCAGAGATGACGGAAGGCACCTCCGGAGCAGAGATCAAAGGCATATGCACAGAAGCAGGAATGCTCGCCATACGTGACGGCAGGGACACCGTTGCAGAACGTGACTTCATCGCCGCAAAGGAAAAGGTAATGGAAGCTGGACGCAACAAGATAAAAGCAGCTCCGGCCTACATGTTCGGATGATCAGTTCCTTTCAGCATCCTCTCCGCCGAAGAAAATAAGCTGGGCGGATGTGTATATCTCTTCCAGCCCTATTTCCTCCTCAGCGGACACGCCTCTCATCCCTCCGAACACGCCTGTATCCTCAAGCGCTTTGAATAGCTCCATGCCCACCACGGTCTGAGGGTCGGAGTCCTCGTCTAGCAGGTCGCCGTAAAGGGTGTCTGGATTCTCGAACCAGTCTATTATCCTCTCGCTGTCCTCCTCTTTGAGCGTATCGATCTTTGAGAGCAGATTCATCATCGGGATCTGCAGCCTGAACTGCACCAGCGATGAAAGCACCATCGAGGACACGAACCCGTTCGGCTTTCTGCAGAGCAGGGGGTCTGAGAGGTAAGCTATCATGGACTTCTCCTTTCCCAACGCGTTGACGACCATGTTCGAGGACTCCCTGAACGCAAAGAGCTCGAGCTGTCCCGGAGTGTCTATCAGGACATAGTTGGTCTTGAACTCGCTGAGCACGGATGTCAGCTTGTGTATGTTCATTGCCATAAGGTCCGCTGCGACGACCTGCGCACCGTTGGGTCCCAGAGAGTATTCGTCCATCACTTCTCCCAGGGATATCCAATCCCTGATGTCGATGTCCGCCCTGTACGCCAACTTGTCGGCACCGGGGTCAAGATTCAGCGTTATCGCATCGATCCCGTTGTCATCGAGCCACTGTTTGAATGCCCCTACCATGGTGCTCTTGCCGCTTCCTGCCGTGCCGACGAAGTATATGTTCCTCATAATACCGCATTATACTGCCTATCCATTTATAAAATTGTTTTAACCGCTAGTAATGCCGTTTCAGTGCATCGCGCCTTTCTCCGCCGGCCGCCTTTGTCTGCGGTATCGGGAGCTGACGTGGCCGCCCTTATTTTTCAGTCCTTGCGTGCATAAGTATAATTAAAGAATAAACATGTTCGGGAAATATGAAAGCCCACACTTGTCACAATGTCGCATTCGCCTGGTCGGGGATGATCGGGGTTGCGGTATTCGTCATTGCATGGGTCTGCGCCGCGTCCGTCGATACTGCATGGCAGTTCGGTGTGAACAACCTCTCTGAATTCGGCATATCGGATACCGACGCAAGACTATACTTCAACTACGGCTGCATACTCGCCGGAATAATCGTCGCGATCTTCGGGGCCGGGCGCGCATTGAACACAGAGAACGCCGGACACACTGCCGGCGGAGCTTTTATAGCCGTCGGAGGGGTGTTCCTTGCCCTTATCGGCGTGTTCACGATGGATTCGTCCCTGCATAACCTTGTCGCGGTATCAGCGGCATTGTTCATTTTAATGGGAATTGTCGCGGTCACCGCGGGGAACTGGGCGGCGGACAGGAAGATCATCGCAGGCGCCGGAATTGTTTTCGTCGTGTTCCTGTCGGTCATGCTCCTCGTCTTCGATGTCGCTGAACTTGAAGCATACGGGATAATCCTGGCGTTGGTCTGGTTCCTCATCGAGAGCGTGAATATGATCCTCCTGGGCAAGAAGGGTTGAGAAAAGAAAAAAGAAGGTGTAATAATGGAAACAGTACCAACTAATATCAGGATCGGCGGTACGCTGGGTTTGATCGGCGGGATCGCCTGTATCGTCTGTATGGTTCTTTTTTTCAGAGCTGAAGAAAGCGCACTGTTGGACATGGGGGTGTACATGCTCGTCGCCGTCATGTTCTTCGCTTTGGCCGGAGGATTCTTCAAAGGCGGTCAGTGGTCTTGGAGCGTGTTGCTTCTGATGACATTCCTGACGATCGGCGCGGTAGGCGGCTCGGTCATAGCCGGGGCGATGGATTTCTATGTCGGCGCGGTACTCGCTCTGATAGGCGTATTGATTGCCGCTAATCTGGCAATGCCCACGTCCCGTGTCTGGGCAGACAGATTGAGAATCTAAAATGAAACTATGCCCTGAAAGGGCATTTTATAATTTTTTAGCCTTAGGGTACGTTTAAATTCTATGTGCCGCATATACAACCGTGGACTCGAAGAACACATTTGCTTTAAGAAAAATCGCATTGCTTGGAGGAATGGACGAATATGTCGTTCTGTCATCCAGAGAACTAGGCGATGCCCTGGAGATGAGTCAGCAGTCCGCTTCAAAAAGGATTCTGGAGCTTCTTGACGAGAAACTGATAGTGAGGGATATGGGCGCAAGGAAACAGCGCATCAAACTCACTCCGAAGGGGATCGACGAGCTGAAACAGGAATACGGCGAATACAGAAGGATATTCGAGGTAAACGACCAGATAACCCTTCACGGAGTGGTCTCCGACGGAATGGGAGAGGGCGGATACTACATGTGCCAGGCAGGATATACCGTCCAATTTGAAGAGAAACTCGGGTTCAGACCTTTCGAAGGGACACTGAACATCTTGGTCGACAAAGAGGACCTGGGCAAACTGGACATACTCAACAGCGCACCGGGGGAGATCATATCCGGATTCTCCTGCGACGGCAGGTCCTTCGGAAGGGTGATCGCGCACAAAGCAAAGATAAAGAACATAGACTGCGCGATCGTGATCCCGGACAGGTCGCATTACGAAAATGTGATAGAAGTGGTCTGCCAATACCATCTGAGAAGGACGCTCAGCATCGGGAACGGCGACCGCGTCGAGATCAAGGTAAAGGTCTGAACGGCAGGTTCCGGCTCAGAGGGTTGGAAAATCTTATAGGCCGTCTCTGGTATATTTTCATCATGGATACGGCAGAGACCCGCATCGGAACTGATCTCGAACAGTTGAAGGAGATAGTTGCACCCATCGCCGCGAAACACGGCGTGACGCGCATGTACATTTTCGGATCCAGAGCCCGCGGGGAAGCCGATGAGGACAGCGACTATGACCTCTGTATCGTTGTACCCAAAAGGTTCGACCTTATGGACATAGGGTCGCTGCTGGGCGACCTCACCGATGCTCTCGGAAAAAAGGTAGACATTGTGTGCGAAGACAATCTCCAAAAAAGACCGCATTTCATGGAGGAAGTATTGCGTGACAGAAGAATCCTGTTCGAGGCGTGACATAGAAAACCTGCAAGTCATCCTCAAGTACTGTGAAGATATCTCATATCTTGTCCAACTTCATGGTTCAGATATTTCTGATTTTTTTGAGAACATTTCGCTTCAGTATGGTTGCGCATTCTCTCTTATGCAAATCGGCGAGCATATAAAGCGTCTTTCGCCAGAGCTGACGAAGGAATATCCAGAAGTCGAATGGAAAGGTTCGGCCAACATGAGAGACTTTATTGCACACAACTACATGGATGTCGATGTCGAAAGGGTGAGATACACCGTGCTGGAAAAGATTCCTGACCTGGAAAGTAAATGCCGGTCTATTTTGAGCGCTCGTTGATACTTCCAAGGGCAACTTTGACACGCGTTACCCATCCCGGATGAAAATGATCCGGTCGTTCAATGATTCTTCCTTTATGGCGGTAATAGAACAAAACATATTAAAACATAAAAAAACATGGCTCGGACAGGTGCGATGTTGTGCATTTCGACAGCCTCCGAGGCTTTTTTGAGGGCGT
>JAIRUV010000078.1 GCA_031254265.1 Candidatus Methanoplasma sp. | reverse complement strand
TGCTGAAGACCTTCTGCCTCCAGTATCCTTGACTTCTTCTTTCCCTCCGCCTCCAGGACGGCAGCTCTCTTAAGGCCGTCGGCCTGAAGGATGGCCGCGCGCCTCCTCCTCTCTGCCGACGTCTGCTCCTCCATTGACTCCTTGACCCTCCTTGCAGGATCCACCTCTCTTATCTCGACACTCTCGACCTTGACGCCCCACTTGTCGGTGTTCTCATCCAGAATGTCCCTGAGCTGTGTGTTGATCTTCTCTCTGTTGGAGAGTATCTCATCCAGTTCCATCTCTCCGACGATGGACCTAAGTGTCGTCTGCGCAAGGTTCATAGTGGCGAACCTGTAGTCGACGATCTCGAAGAATGCATTGCGTGGATCTGTTACTTTTATGTAGATGATAGCATCGACGCTTACGGGGGAGTTGTCCTTTGTTATGACCTCCTGTCTTGGGACATCCAATACCTGAGTACGCAGGTCTATCTTAACAACGACATTTATCAAAGGAGTTACGAAGTTCAGTCCCTGATTGAGGATCCTGATGAATTTTCCGAGTCTCATGTAGACTCCTTGTTCGTATGGCTGAATTATCTTCACACCGCTCATCATTATGGCGATCAGAGCAACCGCAAGAACGATAACCAAACCATATATCCAGTCTTCTATGTTTATCACCAACGTGTAATATAGAAGCAATAATATAAAAAAGGAATTATTATTTGGTTACTTTTTCCTTACCTTCACGTGGACGCCTTCGGCGGCGTAGACGACCACATCCGATCCTTTGGGGATAGTCTCTTCCGAGGTGGCACTCCAGCTGTCGGAATCTATCCTCACTTTTCCTTTGAGGTTCCCCGGATTTACTTCAGTGGTCACCAGGCCTTCTTTTCCGACCAGAGAATCAACGACCGTAGTGGTCGGAGGTTCCGGTTTTGCCAGGATCTGATATCCTTTGATCGTTACGAACGAAACGACCAGAACAACGACTATCACTGTCACTACCATGAACGGGACCGAGTCGAAGTAACCGTCGATGAAGTAGCCCAGCACGCCGACCACGACGCAGACTGCCCCCGGTATGACTGCGAAGAATCCGGGTGTCAGAGCTTCAATTATGAGCAGTACGAGTCCGATCATCATCAGAATTATTGCTATCGTTGCCGGGTCCATGTTTTTCCGTATACGATAACAGACTATAAAATTGATTATTCTAACAACCGCGGGAGAAGATGGGATCACAAGCACTATCTCAGAACTTTTTTTGCCGGTTTGCGCAAATAATGACATTATTTTTGTGTATAGTATGCTGGCCGATTAAGCGAAAACAGACATTCAAATTATGATTTGACAAATCACGATTTGATATATTACATGGCGGGTTATAGGATAGCAACAGCATCTGCCCGATCACATTACAACGGCCTCTTATCGAAATATCCCGCAACGACGCAAAACGGGTGAGTGGACAGGGCGAGATTCGAACTCGCGGCTTCTGCCTTGCGAAGGCAGCGATCTACCGGGCTGATCTACCTGCCCATATGGGTACATGCTGATTGTCGCAATGAATATAAAGCTTTCACATGAGTTGAGAAGGTCCTGAGCATCGCATACAGGACGACGTGTACTCAATAGCCTTTATCACTCAGTATCTGCGCCGCGGTGATGACTGCATCCGTGCAGACATTTTTAAAGAGGCCTTCATCGACCGCCTTTGCTTTTCCCTCTGGCGTAGATATGTCGCATCCCAGAATGTCGCGGCATATGACGCTGCCGTGTTTTTCTTTGAAGCACGCCAGGAACTCCTCTGTCATCGCGTTGCAGATGCTCTGGGATCCTCCGTGCTTCAGACTTATCACCAATACTGCTCCTGTAACCGCGCCGCATATATCGGCGCATCTGACACCGCTGTTCAGTCCGCAGGAGACCCTGAACGCTGTCTCTCTATCCATACCGAGATCCTCACAGAAAGCTCCCAGGACAGCTTGGGAACAGTATAGTCCGCTGCCGAAGTATTCGGCTGCCTTTCTGACCTTGTCATTCATTTTTTCAACCTTTGCCATCATGATATCTGCAGGATGCTCAATCTTCGACATCCTCGTCCTTCACATACTGTGTGGCCCATCCCATCAGCGCCGCCAGGGGGATGAAGATCAGATAGACCAGGCTGTTGTTGACTGTGTATGTTGCAGCGAATACTGCCACACCTACGACGGCACCGATTATCGCGCCGTGTTTCATGTTCCTTTTCTTTTTTTCTGAAACCATGTTCATACCTTCCTGCCGAGTGCCTCTTCCACTGCAGAGACCATCCTGTCCACGATCTCCTTTGCACCGCCCGTGTAGTTCGCAGCATCCATGACCGATGTGAGTTCCTTTTCTGAAATGATGTTCCTGATGTAAGGCATCTCCAAAAGCGCCTCCTTGAGGTTGATGCCTTTCTTGATGGCGGTCATCGACGCCTCTCTTACGATCTCGTGCGCCTCCTGCCTGCCGATGCCCTTCTCAGTGAGCCTCATCATCACGGGTTCAGCCATTATCAGGCCTTGAGAGGACTCTATGTTCTTCATCATAACATCCGCGTGGACCTCCAGTCCCGAGAAGACCCAGTTCATCTTTACCAGCATCTCGTCCAATAGTATGAACACGTGAGGCATCGTGAACCTCTCCGCAGATGAGTTGGAAAGGTCTCTTTCATGCCAAAGCACCTGATTCTCGAATGTAGGGATGACAAACCCTCTCACTACCCTTGCCAGCCCGGTTATGTTCTCTGAGTTGACTGGGTTCCTTTTCTGGGCCATCGTCGAACTCCCCACCTGTTTCTCGATATCAAAAGGTTCGGAAGCCTCGCCGATCTCAGACCTCTGAAGGTTCCTTACCTCCGTCCCGTATCTCTCGAGGGATGTCGCTATATTTGCCAGGAGGCATACCAGCTCAGTATACCTGTCACGGCCGACGACCTGCGTCGCGGCAGGTTCGTATGTAAGAGAAAGATCCTGCATTACCAATACCTGGATGGTATTGAAGTTCTTGCCGAGGGCGGCACCCGTGCCCACTGCGCCCGCCATCTTTCCGGCACATGCGCGGGGCATTATGTCGGACAGCCTTTCTTTGTGCCTCAGCATCTCTGCGATGTATCCGGCTATCTTGAACCCGAATGTGATTGGGATCGCGAACTGTGCATGGGTCCTTCCTATCTGCAAAGTGTCTCTCTCCCTTTTTGCCACCGATGCGAAGGTGAAAAGAAGCTCATCAACATCATTCTGGATTATCTTCAGTGCGTCCTTTATCTGAATGGCCGCTGCGGTATCGACGATGTCGTTGGATGTTGCACCCAGATGCACATACTTTCCCGCATCTCCCCTGCATTGTTCCGTCATTGCTCGGACCAACGCCATGAGGTCATGGCTCGTATCCTTCTCTATCTCTTTGATCCGATCCAGTTTCACAACGTCCAAGGATGCTGTCCGCTCTATCTCTTCAGCATCATTCTTGCTTATTGTGCCCATCGACGCATGGGCTTTGGCAAGCGCCGCCTCCACTTTCATCTGGCATATAATACGGCCTTCTTCCGAGAAGATGTCCTTCATCTCC
>JAIRUV010000060.1 GCA_031254265.1 Candidatus Methanoplasma sp. | reverse complement strand
CGGGAGCATACGGATGGATAATCCCAAAGAGAGGGCAGGCGAATGTCGGCATAGGATTCTCTCCGAAATTCGCCGAGGGCACTCTAAGCGGGCATTTCGAGAAGTTCAGGGAGAAGCATGACCTAAACGTTACTACGAAACTCGAGGGCAAATACGTCCCCAGCGAAGGAATGCTCCCAAAACTGGTATCTGGGAACGGGATGGTGGTGGGGGACTCTGCGGGACAGGTGATATCGGTCAACGGAGGCGGGATACCGCTGGCACTCATCGCAGGCAGGGTGTGCGGAGAGGTCGCAGCCGACAACATCACCAACCAGCGCAGCCTGATGGAGTATCAGGATGAATGCATGAGGATATTCCGCAAACCCCTCAGGACAGCCGCCAGCAACAAGAAGCTTGCGGATGCTCTTGCCTTTGGGTCCGACAGAAGGACGGAGATATGCATGAGCATACTCGGCATAAGACGCATGGGCAATCTCATCAGATGCAAGCGCATCTTCCCGTGATCATTTTCTTCTGCATGCCTTCATGCCTGAACCGCATATCGGACATTCGGACATCTTCTCTTTGAACCACTTCCCGCATCCGATGCACTGATAGTTCCATTTCTCCACTTTTTTGATCCCCTTCATCCCGACAGGCCTGAAAGGGATCCCCATTATGCGTGATACATTCTGGATGGAATAGTCGTCGGACAATATCGTCCCGCCGGTATCCACCGCAAGTGCCAGCACTGTGATGTCAACAGCAGACAACCTTCCGAGGTCGCCACTCTTCCTGGCAACTTCGGTCACTTTCTCAACAGAAGCCTTAGTGCAGTCGGAGGTTCTGAGAAGGTCTCCCCAGAGGTCAAGCCTTTTATCATCATATCTGGAAAGTTCGTCCACAACGCCGGGAGGACACAGGAACTCCTCTTCAGGCAACCCCTCCATTGAGAAAAGTGCAGAACTGTCCAAGATGAGCATACATCGTAATGGGATGACAGAGTTATCTTTTTTTCCGAGACCTCTGCTCAAACAAGGGCCCTCACCATCCGGTTAAGGTCTTTTTCTTAACTCCTGTTCACAGCCTGAATCCTTTCTTTTCGTAATAACCTACCAAAGCTTATACGGTCAATCCGCAATCAGCGTCCAGAGAAATGGATATCGCTGAGATCGCCCTGATAATGCTCAACGGCCTGTGGCTGTTCATTCCGGCAATGCTTCCTAACTCAGCGGCCGCTATGGTCGGAGGGGGAACGAAGATAGACTTCGGAAGAACATGGAGAGGCAAGAGGATACTGGGGGATGGCAAGACTTGGAGAGGGCTGTTCGGAGGGGGCTTCGCAGGGGTCGTCATCGGGCTGGTGATGATAGGCATCGCTTCCATCTGGGACCCTGAGAACTACTGGGGATTCGGACCGCTCTGGAGCAGCATAGGGATACTGTTCTGCCTGTCCTTCGGAGCAATATTCGGAGATCTGATGGGAGCATTCATAAAAAGAAGACTGGGAATGAAAAGGGGTCAGAAAGCACCGGTACTGGACCAATACGATTTTGTGTTCGGGGCTTTCCTGACCGCATCGATATTCTTCCCCAATTGGGTGTACTCAACATTCATAGAAGGATGGCACATAGTTGCGTTGATATTCATACTGGCACTGATGTTCGTCATCCACAGAGGAGTGAACATTATAGGATACAGACTAGGTATCAAGAAAGAACCATGGTGATAAAGATGAGTGAGATTTCAAAAGCACTCGAGGAATGCGGAGCACTGCAGTTCGGAGAGTTCACACTGGCATCAGGGGCGAAGAGCGACTATTACATCAACATAAAGAAAGCGAGCACCAACCCCCGCGTCCTTTATCTGATATCTCAGCTCATGGCGGAGAAGATGCAGGCAGAGGGGATATGCCCGGACAGGATAGCGGGCGTTGTTCTCGGCTCAATACCGCTTGCCGCAGCGCTTTCGATGGCCACCGGGATACCCTTCGTCATGGTGAGGAAGGAGCAAAAGAGCCACGGGACAATGAAACTGATCGAGGGGGATCTTGTCAAGGGAGACAAGGTTCTGGTGGTGGAGGATGTTATAACCACTGCAGGTTCCAGCGTACAGGCGATCTCCACACTGAGGGAGAACGGTGCGGTGGTCACCGAGATAATGACGGTAGTGGATAGAGAAGGCGGAGGGAAAGAGAACCTTGCAGGGATCGGAGTGTCGCTGCTGTCCCTGATAAAGGGATCAGAGATCGTGAAGGGGAGAAGATGAGGCCGGAACCAGACTGCAGACTGTGCGGGCTTTGCGAAGGCCGCACGAGACTCGTACTCCCAAGCGGCGATCTGAACTCTCCGATCGTTTTCGTCGGTGAAGCACCGGGAGAAAGAGAGGACCTCTCCGGCAAACCCTTCGTTGGAAAATCAGGGAAGCTCCTGGATTCGATAATGGAAGAGGAGGGAGTGGACCGGTCAAAAGTGATGATCACCAACACCGTCAAATGCCGCCCGCCCAACAACAGGGACCCGACAAAAGAGGAGATGAAGGCATGCCGCCCGTTCCTGGACCACGAACTTTCCGGGAGGAAAGTGATCATAGGTCTGGGCAAATCAGCATGCCGCGACCTTCTGGGTTATGAAGGGAAGATGGGAGACATAGTCAACAAGAAGATGTCCATAAAGGTCATGGGAAAGGATGTCCTTTTCATCCCCACATACCATCCGGCAGCCTGCATCTACAACAGAGAGTCCACCGGCGCCCTCAGGACAACTATGAGGATATTGAGGGACGAGTTTCTGGAGGATTGATATGAGGCCATCCGGTCTGATGATCGACATGGACGGCACCATATACAAAGGCCGCAACATCATACCTGGAGCGCTGGACCTCATTGAATTCCTGAATAAGGAGAACATCCCATATGTCTTCCTTACCAACAATTCCTCCAATACACAGGACTACTATTACAAAAAACTGAAGGCGATGGGGTTCAGTATAGAGAAAGGGTCAATACTCACTTCGACCATGGCAACGGCGAGGTTCATCAGGGAAAGGAGGGCCGGGAAAAGGGTATTAGTGATAGCATCTCCGGAGGTCACTGATGAGATAGAAGGTCTAGGCATCATCAGCGACGAGAAAGAGCCAGACATCGTCCTTTTGACGTTCGACAGGACGATCACCTTCGACAAGATCAACAAAGCCTACCGCTGCATAATGAAGGGGGCGGAGCTAATCGCAACCCATCCGGACGACCTGTGCCCCACAGAGGATGCGTATGATGTCGATA
>JAIRUV010000057.1 GCA_031254265.1 Candidatus Methanoplasma sp. | reverse complement strand
CTTAGATATTATTCGATACTTCACGATCAGCAGTCCGACACCATGGAGTTGGAAAACGTCAGACATCATATAAGCTCTGAAGATATGAAAACGTATGATATGGCGGTTCAAGAGAATAGAAGGAATCTTCAATTGGTTTTGTGAAAAGATTGAGCCAAGACCAAATGAACAATTTTAATAGGACGACATACTGATTATACAGCATGTTCGAACTCTGCGTCATAACGGACCGTACATCATCTGGAGGGAGGTCCGAGTCAGAGATCGCCAATCTTGCTTATTACGGCGGTGCCGACATAGTTCAGCTGAGGATGAAAGGGTCTGACGGAAGGGAGATGCTCGAACAGGCAAAGAGGATCAAGAACCTCGCAGAAAGATATTCGAAGTTCTTCATTGTCAACGACAGAGTGGACATCGCTATGCTTTCAGATGCTGACGGTGTGCATCTGGGTCAGTCGGACATACCTGTGGATGACGCAAGGGCCCTTCTTGGTGACGACAAGATAATCGGCGTTTCGGTGCACAATGCGAAAGAGGCTGTCGAAGCGGAATTGAGCGGCGCAGACTATGTAAGCGTCGGCTCCGTTTTCAATACATACACAAAACAGGACGCGCAGAACGGCCGCGGGCTGGATGCCGTGTTCGCTGTCAGAATGGCCGTCGGACTGCCGGTGATGGCGATAGGCGGCATCAACAGGGGGAACATACAGGATGTCATATTGGCGGGCGCAGACGGCGTTGCCGTTGTTTCCGCCGTCGTATCAAAGCAGGACGTCTCGGCGGCTGCCCGCGAGCTCAGGGACATGATATTGAAAGTAAGACCTAATATCTGAGAGGGTCTACGGTGGTGCCATGAAGGTCAACGGAAAAGAACTGGAGCCGATCCTGCCGATGACCCTGAAGGAACTGATCTTCGATGCCGGCTACAGAGAGGACCGTGTTGCCGTTGAGCTTAACGGAAGGATCGTCCCTAGGTCAGATTACGCAGTTGTACTTCTCAAAAAGGATGACTCCATTGAGATAGTCGGTTTCGTCGGCGGCGGATGATAATGTTGCCGGAAAAAAGTGAACTGGAAGGCGCACTGTGCGCCAGATATCCGCCGGAGATCTTCGCTGTACTGAAAAAAGCAAAGGTGGGCATTGCCGGGCTGGGAGGTCTGGGATCCAATGTGGCGATGATGCTCGCAAGGGCCGGGATATCCGATCTGATCATCGCCGATCTTGACCGTGTGGATATAAGCAACATCAATAGGCAGAACTATTCTCTTGATCAGATAGGTATGGAGAAGACCGAAGCGACCGAGATTCAGCTCAGGAACATCAACCCCTATATCCACATTGAAAAACACAATGTCAGACTGAACCCGTCCAACATCCCCGAGATCTTCAAAGGATGCGATATTGTCTGCGAGGCCTTCGACATCCCTTCGGAGAAAGCGATGCTGATCAATACCCTACTCGAAAGATGTCCAGATACGGCGGTGGTGTCAGGGTCAGGAATGGCGGGGTTCGGAAGGTCCAACGACATCAGGACGGAAAAGTTATTCGCCAACCTTTACATATGCGGGGACGGAGTGGACATGGAGGATGTCGAAGGAGGGCTCATGTCCCCCAGAGTGAATATCTGCGCAGGACACATGGCAAACACCGTCATGTCCTTGTTGCTGAATGGAGAACTGTAAGAATGTCCGACGAACTCAAGATAGGCAGCAGGAAGTTCAATTCAAGGTTCATACTAGGGTCCGGAAAGTTCTCGCTGGATATGATGAAGGCCGTGATGGAGAACGGAGGCGTGGAGATAGCAACTCTTGCCGTAAGAAGGGCGAACGCCGGTGGCGAAGAGAACATCCTCGACTATATCCCGAAGGGACTGACCCTGCTGCCGAATACATCCGGGGCCAGGAATTCCGACGAAGCGGTGAGGATAGCGATGCTGGCAAGGGAGCTTGGATGCGGCGATATGATCAAGATAGAGATAATCAAGGACTCGAGATATCTTCTTCCGGACAACTGCGAGACGATCAAGGCCACAAAGATACTTTCAGGCGAGGGCTTCATTGTCATGCCCTATATGATGCCAGACCTTTCCGCCGCAAGGTCCATGGCAGACGCCGGAGCGTCTGCGATAATGCCATTGGGTGCGCCCATAGGAAGCAACAAGGGGCTGCTGACAAAGGACTTCATTAAAATAATGATAGACGAGCTGGAACTTCCGGTGATAGTGGATGCCGGTATCGGAAGGCCCTCTCAGGCCTGTGAGGCGATGGAGATGGGCTGTGCGGCAGTGATGGCGAACACAGCAATCGCAACAGCAGGGAACATACCCATGATGGCAAAGGCATTCAAGCTGGCAATAGAAGCTGGGCGCATGGCGTTCATTTCAAAGCCGGGCAGGGTTCTTCTGGGCAGAGGTGAGGCCTCCAGTCCGCTGACCGGGTTCCTGGAGGATCCGAAATGACCCGG
Source organism: Candidatus Methanoplasma sp. (assembly GCA_031254265.1). Lineage (GTDB taxonomy): Archaea > Thermoplasmatota > Thermoplasmata > Methanomassiliicoccales > Methanomethylophilaceae > Methanoplasma. The sequence goes on along the minus strand of JAIRUV010000057.1, from coordinate 442 downwards.
GAATTCACCGATGCCGAAGAATACAGCGGCGGCATGGAGTCCATAAGATCGGATGTGATGGTCAAGACCCTGTCCGCAGTTTCCGAGCTCGACCTCTCTTCATTCACAGTACTGGATGTGGAAAGAGCTCTTGACAAAGAGCGTCTGGGTATCGAGGACTTTGCTTCTCTCCTCTCTCCCTCTGCAGAAGGATATCTGGAAAAAATGGCATCAAAGGCAAGGGAGGAGACGCGGAGATTCTTCGGGAATTCCGTCAGCATGTTCACTCCCCTGTATGTGTCGAACCATTGCGAGAACGGCTGTCTTTACTGCGGCTTCAATAAGGGCAACAAAATAAGGAGAGCCAGACTCTCCCTCGATGAGGTCGGATCGGAGATGGCGAAGATCGCCGGGTCCGGACTCGCCGAGATACTTATCCTGACCGGCGAATCGAGGAAGATGT
>JAIRUV010000054.1 GCA_031254265.1 Candidatus Methanoplasma sp. | reverse complement strand
TACGGGTCCTTCGGCATCGTGGAGAAGGTCGCAGGGATGGTCCCCGACGGCCCGACAGAGATCCCGGTCAAAGGCCCGGCGCCAAAAGGAGAGTTCATCATGAGGGTGGAACAGCCCCGCGGCGAAGCCTTCTACTACGTGAAGGGGAACGGCACGAAGCATCTTGAAAGGCTGAGAGTAAGGACCCCGACGAACATGAACGTGCCGGCGCTTGTGAAGATGCTGCAGGGATGCGATCTTGCCGACGTCCCGGTCATAATCCTGACGATCGATCCCTGCATAAGCTGCACGGAGAGATGATCGCATGGGAACGTTCAGGATATCGGGGCTGGTGCTGAGGAGTCTGTTCAAAAGACCGTCCACAACAAAGCACCCTAAGGTGGCCAGGGAATGGGAGGACGGGACCCGCGGCAGAGTGCTGATCGACGCACCCAGCTGCATCCTCTGCGGAATATGTGCAAAGAGATGCCCATCCGACGCGCTGGCAGTGGACAGGGCTGGAGCCACATGGGAGATCAACAGGATGAGATGCGTCCAGTGCAGTCATTGTGTAGAGGTCTGTCCGAAGAAGTGTCTGATCATGGATAAACAGTACACATCCTCCAGCATGTCTGAGGTGATCGAGACCGCCGAGATACAGAAGGCAGACAAAGAACGTGAAGAAAAGACACCGGAATGAACACCGGCGGCCGCTGTCCGGGACATCCTAGTAAATTATATCATAGAACGTCATTCATTAATTTATGGAGAATACATACAAACCGAACGTAGGGATGCTGTTCTGGTTTCAACTCCCGTTGCTGATCATAATAGGCATCCTTATAATACTGTTGAAAACATCCTTCGTCGGCATTGCGGTGTTGGTGGTCCTTTTAGTGATCGTGACATATTCCCTGCTTGCCCTGATGAAGACAAGTTACGCCATGGACGACGACATGATCGCAGTACAGAATGTCTTCAAGAAGATCGAGATACCTTACGACACGGTAAAGAAGATAACCAACACCAACAGATATTTCGCGAATCTCGATGTCTTCGTCCTCTCAATGGACAGGATAGAGATAGCGTTCGGAGAATCTGACGGAAAGGTCTCGATTTCTCCCAGGGGAAAAGAGGACATCCTTGCCGCTCTGAGGGAGAAGTGTCCCGATGCGGAATATGAAGAGGCTGTCAAGGCAAGAAAAGATTACAAAATAGTAGAAGGCCGCCTCGTGCCGCCGTCCGAGTGAACATCTTTCAAACCGCCGCCTCCAGGCGGCGGTCTTTACCAATTCAGGCCGATCCCGGCGACAGATGCACACATTCTTCCAGGCTTTGTCGGTCAAAGGTAGTCCCGGGCGGATTCGAACCACCGTCACCGGCTCCAAAGGCCAGTATGATTGACCACTACACTACGGGACTGTGTTTCTCTCTAATTTGTTTCAATTATATAACGTAGTTCCCGGCACGCCCACAGGCCCGCCGCAGTCATTTTTGCAGTTCTATGATCCCACGGTGTTATCAGTCCAGGACCCTTCCGATAAGGTATGTGGGTTCGCATTCCGTTATCCCGACATACACGAAGGAACCGATGGGAAGGTCCGAAGCAACGGCCACTGGGCGGTAGTTGTCTGTTCTTGCGATCATCGTCCCCTCTTTGCCTGTCTCGGTTATGAGCGCCCTCTCCCTTCTTCCGATCATCGTGGAATTGTTCCTGTATTCCACCCTGTTCTTCATTTCCGTCAGTTCCGCAGACCTGTCCTTGGAGATCCTTCCGTGGACGGGTTCCATGGAAACGGCTTCTGTTCCCGGCCTCGGGGAGAACCTTGTTATGTTGACGGTGTCCGCCCTCAATCTTTCAATGAGTTCGAGGCTCTTCGCATGGTCCTCGTCCGTCTCCCCCGGGAATCCGGATATGAGGTCTGTGGATATGCTTATGTCAGGATACCTTGAGCGGAGCTTGTCCGCAAGGTCGAAGAACCCCTCAGCAGAGTAGGGTCTGTTCATCCTTCTCAGGATACGGTCGCTCCCGCTCTGCACCGGGATATGAAGGAACCTGTAGATCCTCGGATCGTCCATGACATCCAGCAGGTCATCGGCGATGGACATCAGGCTGTCAGGGTTCATCATCCCTATCCTCAATCTGAATTCTTCTTTGTTCTTCAGCATCATTCTGAGAAGAGAGGGGAGGTCGGTCCCGATGTCGAGGCCGTAGCACCCTGTATCCTGCGCCGTGATGAGCACCTCCTTCGCGCCATGCCTGACAACAGAGTCGAACCGCGATACCAGACTTTCGGGGTAATAACTTTTCAGTCTCCCCCTTGCCAGTTTGGTTATGCAGTACGAACAGTCCCCGACACAGCCTGCGGCGATAGGGAGGATGTTGGAAAGAGGCTCTATTTCAGTACGGGAGCCTCCAGTGCCGTATCTCTCCGCGACCTCTGATGAGAATCTATGATAATCTTCCGGAGGTATGACCAAAGAATCTGGCAGCCTGATCATGACGCGGTTCCGCTGGACCTTCGCCATGCAGCCTGTGACAATGACCTCTTTCCCTTCCTTCCTGAGCTCCGACATGCGGCGGATCATCTTCTTCTCGGTGGTGTCCACCACCGTGCATGTATTGAGTATCACGATCTCCGCAGAATCCGCTGACTGGGACCCCTCATGCCCAAGAGCGGCCATCCCCTCTGAGAGTTGGGCACCCTCTCCGTAATTCATTGTGCAGCCGTATGATTCTACGAAGTATCTCATATCCTTCAACGGTCGGTACGTTCTAAGCTTATTGTCCCGAATGCAGTCTTCCCGGACAGGTTGGTTATCTTGACCTGGACGCTGTTCCCCCTCGCCGTCCCGGGCACCACCACGATATAATCCATATGTTTACCGATCCCGTCGCCCTTCTTGCCCACGTCGGAAATGAAAATGTCGATC
>JAIRUV010000006.1 GCA_031254265.1 Candidatus Methanoplasma sp. | reverse complement strand
TTGGACAACATCGGCGTCTTCCTTCCATATACGGGAGCGCAGCATCTTCTGTTCGGACATTTGAAGGATGATGCGCTGATAATGACGTCCGCGAACGTACCCGGCGAGCCGATGATACTCGATGATACGGAAATAACGGACCTCGGCGCGGATCTATATCTTCTGCATGATCAGAAGATCCTCAACCGTGCCGACGACAGCGTGCTCAGGATGTTCGGGGACAGGACGTTCTTCATAAGGAGGTCCAGAGGCCAAGTCCCTTCGTACATCCCCCTAGCCCTGAAAGGATCCGCCGTTGCCGTAGGGGCGCAGGAGAACCTTACGGGAGCGATAGCGGCAAGCGGCAGGATCCATCCGACGCAGCACATCGGCGATGGGGAAGGAGTGGGTGTGGCAGATTATCTGGAGGATGCCGTGAGGACACACATCCGGCTGCTGGACTGCAGACCGGACATAATTGCGATGGACCTCCATCCGGGATACATCAACAGAGGGTTTGCCAAAAGGCTCTCTGAGGAATTCAGTTCAGAGATCATAGAGGTGCAGCACCACTGGGCGCATGCCGCATCGCTTATCGTAGACAACAGGTGCGATGATGTTGTTGCGCTGACCCTTGACGGCAGCGGTTACGGGGCCGACGGCACCGTATGGGGCGGCGAGGTGCTCGTTTCCTCTCTCGGATCGTTCTCAAGGGTCACGAGTCTGGAAGGCATACCTCTACTCGGTTCAGAAAAAGCGCTGTACGACCTCAGAAGACTGAGGTTCGCCATCGACGCCATGAACAATGAGCATAACCGCGATTTCACAGATGATGAATCTGCTATTCTCATGAAAATGATGAACAAGAGTGTAAAATGTTCATCGATGGGGAGGCTGATGGATGCCCTGTCGTATTCGCTTGGGATATGTTCCGCCAGGACCTATGACGGGGAACCGGCGATGAAACTGGAACCTCTGCTGGCATCCGGGAAGCTGATACCGGGGTTCGAGACGCATGTAAGCGGAGGGGTCGTAAGGACGGCCGATCTTTTCTCGAGGATAGGGAAAGGGGACGATCCAGCTGATGCCGCCTACTCGATCGTCTACAACGTGATGAAATGCCTTACAGAGAGCGCCATCGACGCCGCTTACTCGGAAGGCATAGGATCTATCGGCATCACCGGCGGGGTATCGTACAATTCGTCAATATGCAGAATGTTCTCAGAAATAGCGAAGAAATCGGAACATGACTTAATATTCCATAAAACAATCCCCAATGGTGACGGCGGGGTCTCTGTCGGACAGGCCGCAATAGCTTTAAAGAGGATACAATGAACACTTTATTCGTGCTTCTCGATGGGATGGAGGACGATCCGCACCCTTTGCTCGGCGGGAAAAAGCCGTATGAAGTTGCAAAGATGCCATTCTTATACAAAAAAGCAAGACACAAGGCTTACACAAACGGAAGGGGATACACACAGTTATTCCTCAACGAATTCTTCACCGGCCATCCTCCAAACCTGCCGAGGGCGGTATTGGAAGCCATCGGCCTAGGGATGGACATATCCGGGAACCGGACCGCATACCGGCTAAGTCCGGCAGAGATAAAGGACGGGATGATACGCTGGTCTTATCATGCCCATCTGTTCTGCGACGAGCTGATGCTGAAGATGAGAAGTAACTTCCACATACTGGATGACCACAACCCGGAGATCGAGTTCTTCATGAACGGCAGGGCGGTCCTGACCATGGAGTGCGACGATATCCCAGATCTGCCAGCGCCTCCTGTCGATGCCCCCTTCAAAGAGGTTCCCGGGATACTCGGCAGATATGTGATGAAGGTCGCCGAAGATATGAAAGGAATAACGGATTATCCGTGGGGGTGCGGCAGGTTCACGACGCAGTATCCTCCTTTCGGGTGCATTGGAAGAATGACCGCCGTATCCGACAGTCCCACAGCTTTGGGAGTGGCGGCATCCTTGGGCCACGATATACATCTTGTCAAACGCGTCGAGGACCGGTTCCCTGTTGCAAAAAGAGCTTTGACGCGAGGGAACGTTTTCCTGCATATCGATGAAGTGGACGAATACAGCCACCAGAAGGACCCATACAAGAAGATAGGGATCCTGGAACGCACAGACCGTCTCATGGAGGAATATTTCCATGATGCGGAGCGTATAGTATATTTCGTTGACCACGGAACGTCATGCGTCACAGGGGAACACATAATTATGAATGTGCCATTCTGGACGAACATAGAGACGGATATGTCCGATGGAGAGTTGATCCCTCTTGATCAGGTCATTCCCCGGCTGATGAGATAAGGTGAACCAATGTCGAAAATGGAACTTCCCCCCTCCCTTAGCATATATGGTAATGAAAAGATAGCGAAAGACATACTCTCAAGGATATGGGGCAAAAAAGGGGTCTTCACATGCACTGTCGCAAACACTCTGACCTCCACGATACCCGGCATCTCCGATGCCGGAGACACACCCGAACTCACGATGTTCACTCCGGCGGCGGATGCAGAGCTCCTTGTCCTCGGAAAGACAGTGTGTATGAAGGGGATACCTATCAACCCCGGCGGGATACCCACGCCGGCAACTCTCACCAAAGCGGCCCTGGAGATCTCCGGGATGCCCTTCTTCATCGTGGACGGAGGCTGCAAGGTCAAACCCAACCTCCCCTGCATAGATATGGGAGGGAAATGCGGGAACTTTGTCACGACCGGCAAAGCCGTGTCCAATGTCAGAGAGGTCTTTGAGAACGGCGTCATCCTCGGCAGGATGCTCGCCCAGGGTTCTGATTTCGTGGTCGTGAGCGAAAGCTGCGCCGGAGGGACCACCACGGCGCTGGCGGTCCTGCTTGCCATGGGGGTCGTCAAAGAGAACCTTGTCAGCAGCAGTTCTCCCAACAACCCCCGCGAGCTCAAGATGAGGACTGTCATGGAAGGCCTGAATGCAGCCGGCATAGGGATCGGGGACCTTTCGAAGGATCCGCTCAAAGCGATCGAATGCGTCGGCGATCCCATGATGCCCGCGAATGTCGGGATGATAATAGGTGCAGCAAAACATGTTCCGGTGATCGTCGGCGGCGGAACCCAGATGGCAGCAGTGATCGCTGCCGCGGTCAAATTGGACCCCGGCATTGTTGGTAACATATTCCAGGGGACCACGAGATGGCTGATGGATGACCCGAATTCCAACATGGCGAAGATGATGGACTCCATTTCGGCAGATATTCCGATCATCTATGTCAATATGGATTATTCATCAAGCCCGTACGAAGGGCTTCAGGCCTACGAGTGGGGATATATCAAGGAAGGTGTGGGCTGCGGAGGATCGTCCGTGGCCGCTATAATACAGAGTTCAGGAGAGGTCACTTGCAAAGATATTCTGGACAGGGTGCACCGGATTTACAAGAAGATAATGAATTTCGATTGATCCGCTGAGTGTCTGACCCCACTGCGCCGATGATCCTCCTGGCCTGGTCCAGCTCTTCCTGGGTGTTCACATTCACTGCGAACTCCATGCTGTCCGTTTCGTAAAAGAATTCTTGGAGGTACTCTCCTCGGAGGGTCCGTTCCCTGTCCATAATGGAAACACCGGAGACCACCCAGTCCGATCCGTAGTAGTCTCTGGTGTAAGACGGTTTGATGTTC
>JAIRUV010000005.1 GCA_031254265.1 Candidatus Methanoplasma sp. | reverse complement strand
ATAAATCAAGGCCTTATTTCTGCTTTCATTTCTATCGCATGTATGATGTTGCCGTCGCTGTCCCTGAAAGAAGTGAATACTCCCATCGGTGCCCTCGTTGGATCCTTCACGAACACAACTCCTTCGTCCACCAGACGCCTGTGAAGGTCGTACGGGTTCTCCACTCCGAGAAATATGCCAGTATCTATGCCGGCGGCATCGGATACTTTCAGGAGCAGGGTGGCGTTGTTCCTTCTCACAGCCGCCTCTCCCTCTTTCCTGTAGAGCACATCCATTCCAAGCAACCCTTTGTAGAAAGATAACGCACCGTCAATATTTCTGCATGGTACGGTCGCCATGAAAACAGCCTCCGGTAACCCTTCGGTCGTGTATCTGAAGTTCCCTCCGCCGGGATCGCCTATCGGCATGAGCCGCAGCACGGCTTCCTGGAATAAATCTGTTCTGTCCGATCATCAGGCTTAACCGAGAGAATGTCTTTTTTATTATTCAAGGAGCCATCTGATTATGTTCCTGTTCTTTATTCCCAGATGATCGCCGGGCATCTCCGGGTCCATGGATAATATCATCTTCGGATGATTGTCCTCTATCTCTAACAACGATCTCATTTCGCGTTCCGCGACCCCCTCGTCCGACATCGTCTTTGTAACCTGCACGTACATGCGGTCGCCGTGTTTGTCGGCGATGAAATCCACTTCATGCGTACCGACCTTCCCGATACTGATCTCGTATCCTCTGCGTACCAGCTCAAGATAGACTATGTTCTCAAGGATCCTGCCCGAACCGTCCTGCCTGCCGCCAATAAGACTCCTGAACCCGGGATCCACGACATAATACTTACCGAGCGTCTTTAATCTGAGTTTTCCTGCTATGTCGTATCTTCTTACCCTGTACAGCAGGAACGCACGTTCCATGATCAACAGATAATCATCTATGGTGTGCGGATTGCTTCTTCTGCCGCCGCTGTTCAGATAATCGGAGATGCTTTTCGCGGACACCGTGTTCCCGACGTTCTCGATCAGGAATTCTGCCAGATTCTTAAGCAGCGAAGTGTCGCGTATATCGTTCTTTTCTATGATGTCCAGATCCATGACGGTGCTGTATATGCCGCTGAGCACATCCTTTTGCAACGCGGGCCGATCGTGGAGCAGAGCGACCAGGGGAAATCCGCCTGTTCCCATATATTCTATGAAGGATCCTTCTTTGTCATCTGAACCTGTGAAATCCATGTACTCTCTGAATGACAATGGCAGCATCTGTATCTCGATGAATCTTCCGACCAGTTTCGTCCCCGAATTGGGAGATAACATGACTGCGTTCGAACCTGTCACATAGAAGTCGGCGTCGAAATCCGTGTACATGCTTATGAGCGCGTTCTCCCAGTCGATTATGTTCTGAACTTCATCCAGGAGGATGTAGTTCCTAACGCCCTTCTTCATACGCTTTTCAGCGGCACAGTACATTTCGGACCAATTTGAGACCTGTTCTCTCATCTCCTTTGAATCCATGTCTATCCTCACGATCCTTTCCTTTTCTATCCCGATGGATATGAGGTAGGATTCGAAAATATCAAGCAACGTGGATTTCCCGCATCTCCTGACGCCGGATATCACTTTGATCACTGGTACATCCATTGATTCTATGAGTTTGTTCAGATATCTGTCTCGAGCTTTAGGGGTCATTGTCTTAGGACATATTGAAGGGAGAATAGATAAAAGTTTTGGAAGTGTGTTTCAAAAACTTTTTAAAAATAACTTTTTTTGAAGTGTGTTTCAAAAACTTTTGAAAATCGAACTCCTTGGGTTCGAAAACATGGATAGTAAACAGTGTGTTTGTCGGTTAATGCCGTTCCGATAACCCTTTATTGGGACTAGCCGTTGCCGTACAAAGAGAGATAACATGCCCAAGCCAATGATGAGCGGCGAAGATATCGTCAGGGACACACGACTGCATGACAGCCTTTCCAGGATCAGACATGTGATCATCGTCATGAGCGGAAAGGGCGGAGTAGGAAAAAGCACAGTTTCATCTAACATCGCTCAGGCCCTTTCGCTGAAAGGATACCGGACCGGCCTAATGGACATAGACATAACCGGTCCCAGCATCCCGAAGATGTTCCATATCGAGGATGCCAAGCTCCATGCCGAGGATGATAGGCTTATCCCGGTGTCCGTGCCCCCTTCCCTAAGCATCATGTCGATGGGTTTCCTTCTTCCGGAGAAGGATTCTGCAGTCATGTGGAGGGGGCCGATGAAGACGAGCGCCATAAGGCAGTTCATCGAGGATGTGGCGTGGGGCGAACTTGATTATCTGATCATCGATATGCCTCCGGGGACGGGGGATGAAGCAATTTCAATAGTCCAGCTGATACCGAAGGCCGATGGGGCGGTCATCGTGACGACACCACAGGACGTCGCATTGCTTGACGGCAGGAAATCGATAAACTTCGCGTCCCAGACCGACCTGCATATCCTTGGTATCATCGAGAACATGAGCGGGTTCGTATGCCCGCACTGCGGGGAACTGACCGACATATTCGGATCGGGCGGAGGCGAGAAGACCGCGGAAAACCTGAAGATACAGTTCTTGGGGCGCGTCCCCCTTGAACCCGTCGTGGCGGCCTCCGGGGACTCCGGCAGGCCTGTGGTCATTGCCGAGCCGGCTTCGAAATCGGCGGCGGCATTCAACAGCATAGTCGACAAGCTCATAAGAACGGTGGAGAACAGATGAAGATAGGAGTCATAGCCGAAGGAGATACGCTGGATTCATACGTTGCGGAGGACTTCGGCCACGCTCCGTTCTTTTTGATAGTGGATTCCGACACACTTGACTATCAGGTTGTGAAGAACGAGCATGCAGATTCCTTGGGCGCAGGCATGAAGGTCGCCAACGCGATAGCGGGGCTGGGCGTCGATGCTGTCATTACCGGAGGGATAGGTTCCCACGGCCTCGATATACTCAGAAAGGCCGGCATACATGTTGCCTACGACGAGGACGGCACTGTCGAAGAGTGCATAATGGATCTCAAAAGAAGAACAGAATTAAGAAAAAGGGCAGGGTCAGACTGACCTCTCCTCGCCCCATATTATCTTGTGAAGCTGCGGCAGGACCCTCACATTCAGTTTTCTGCGGACCACTTCCTCGGCGATGTCCCGCAGGTCCATGCCTCCGACGGCGCCGAATACCACATTCGCGTCCACAGGGTTCTCCCTCAGGTAGCGTATCGCATAGTTAAGGTCGACCTGGTTGCCTATCACGAATTTGATCTGGTCCTTCTTTCCTATGTGTTCAAGATTAGAAGGGAGATTCTTTTCCGACATCCCCGACGACGGGCACTTCACGTCAAGGCTGATGATCACTTTGTCATCCTTCGGTATCCCTGATATGTCAACGGAGCCGTTGGTCTCTATGATGACCTTCTTACCCACTTTCAAAAGCCTGTCCAGCAGCTTAAGTGTATCTTTCTGGAGCATCGGCTCCCCTCCGGTGATGCAGACGTTCTCCGTATCGTCCACCATCTCCATTATCTCATCCACCGACATCTCCCTGCCGCCTTCCCAGGCATAGGTCGTGTCGCACCATTCGCATCTCAGATTACACCCGGCCGTCCGTATGAAGTACGTAGGTATGCCTATCGTAACCCCCTCCCCCTGGATCGATCGGAAATATTCGCATATCTTCATTCTTTCACCCGTAGCTTATCTCATCCTTATGTCCTGCTTCTTCAAAACCTTTGAGTCTCAGCCTGCATGAATCGCAGTGCCCGCAGGCGGTATCGCCGCCCTTATAACACGACCAGGTCAGGTGCAGCGGCGCGCCGAGCTCCTTCCCTTTCCTGACGATGTCCGCCTTGCTGAGACCGATTAGAGGGGTCCTTATATCTATCGTTCTGCCTTCGATGCCTGCCTTGGTCCCTTCGGCAAGCATCTTTTTGAACTGTAAGAAGAACTCAGGGCGGCAGTCTGGGTATCCCAAATACTCCACCGCGTTCGCCCCTATGTACACCGCACCGGCGCCGGCCGATTCGCACAGTCCCGCGGCGATGCTTAAGAATATGATATTCCTTGCTGGCACATATGTGTCCGGAATATCTTCATCGAGCTTGCCTTCCCTGTCGGAAGGTATCTTTATACTTTTATCTGTAAGCGCCGACCTGAAGGACGACAGATCTATGCCGATCACCTTGTGATCTATACCATAATGTTCACAGACCGCTTCCGCAGAGTCCAGCTCCCTCGTGTGCCTCTGACCGTATCTGAAGCTTAACGCCGTGACCTCGCTTCCTTCGTCTATCGCGATCGCCAGCGTCACTGCGGAGTCCAACCCTCCGGACAGCAGCACGATGGCCTTCGGCATCATAGTACCTTCGTGTACCACGCCGTCTGTCCGCGCTCTTCGTCCAGCCCTATGGATACGCTCCTGACCGTCTTAACCCCGGATATGCCGGCGGCTATCTTCTCGGTCATCAGCCTGGCCATCTCTTCCGCAGTGGTCGTGGGGATGTCCAGAAGAAGGACGTCCTCTGCCGGGAAGACATATCTTTTGCCGCATGACGTCACTTCCACCGATCCGCTCCTCTCCTCTATCTTCACGATCTTAGAGCCTGAGGGCAACAGGACCTTGTGGTCCATCTCCTCCGTCATTTCCTTCAGTTTCTTCTTGAGCACAACGAAGTCCATGACCATGCCGTCCTCGTCCGGCTCTCCTTCTAGCCTCATCCTAACTATGTAGCTGTGGCCGTGGAGCCTGGAACATTTCTCGTGCATCGGGATGAAGTGGCAGGATGAGAACCTTATCCCGTTGTGGCCCCCGTCGATCTCTATGATCATCTCTTGTCCTCTGCCAGTTTTGCCGCGAGTATTATGGAATCCATATAATCGATCTTGACCCTGGACGTGTCAACGAACACTTTGTCTATATTGAGCACGGGGGCGCCGAGCGCGACCGCGCCTCCGATGAAATGCAGGGTCCTGAAGATCAGGTTCCCGGTCACACCGTCGGGTGCGATTATCAGGTCAGCCTCCTCCGTCGCCGATTCTATCAGTATCTCTGCGTTGTATGCGTCATAGCCTTCCTTCTTAAGCATGGCCACAAGCTTCTCCGCATCGTCTATGGAAGCGTCCACCGCTTTGATCCTTCCCCTGTCCCCGTTCCTTCCTCCGGACATAACGGCTATCTTCGTTCCCGCTCCCATCTCTTTCATGAGCTTTATCGCTCTGACCGCGATCCGGTATTTCTCTTCCACGGTGTTGCCTTCGTCGATGCCTACCGGTGCCATGAAGAATGTGCGGCCTCTCAGAGGCTCCATTATCACCAGCCTCTCCAGCACTTTGACGCCTGCCTTTTCCCTTAAGAGATGGAGCAGCTCGTTGGAGGGCATGTCTCCCCTGACCGCCGCGTCTATGTTGCCTGAGAACAGGTCGCCGATCAGCTTCTTCGGATCGTCGTATATCTTCACACTTCCTTTGTTCAGCGTGCGGACGCTGTTCTCTACGTGTCCGGAGTCTGTGCCGCGGCCGATCCCCACGCGTACGTCTGAGATGTCTGACTGAAGAAGGTCTTTTACGGTAAACATTGAGCATTCATATTTTATCATGCGTATTAAGGATT
>JAIRUV010000142.1 GCA_031254265.1 Candidatus Methanoplasma sp. | reverse complement strand
ATTATAGAATAGTGGAGGACAAAGTAAGACGCGATCTTATCGTCATATGCCTCCTGTCCTTCGCTCCAGCTCCTGTCCCTAACTAGACGGACATACCAGCGGGACAGGTCCTCCAGGATATAGTCCTCAAGCGCCCTTGCGGCCTTGTGCAGCTCTCTTGATTCAAGGCTCTGGGTGACCGCTCTCTTTGCCTTTTCGGTCCTTGAGAGCATCCATCTGTCCTCTCCTCTCAGGTTCTTGCGCACGCCGTCAAGGGTGTGAGTTGAAGGGTCGTAGTCGTCTATGTTCATGTACGTGGAAGCGAAGTTCACAACGTTCCAGTATGTGTTCAGGATCTTCCTGGCATTCTTGGGCCCGTCCTTTTGGAAAGCGGTATCCTCCCACGGAGCGTTCGCTTTTATCAGATACAGTCTGAGGGAATCCGCTCCAAGCTCGTTTATGATCTCCATAGGCTCTATGACGTTGCCCTTGGACTTCGACATCTTCTGTCCTTTCGAGTCCAGCACCCATCCGTGCATCATGACCTCATCATACGGTGCGCGGTCAAAAGAGACTACGCCTGCTCCAAGCTGTGTATAGAACCACCCTCTCGTCTGGTCATGAGCCTCTATTATGAACCTTCCGTGCCCCCATGTATCGAATCCTTCCTTCTCCGCAGGGTAGCTGAGCTGTGCCCACGCTGCGACGCCGGAGTCGAACCAGACATCGAGGACGTCCTTGACCCTGTGCATTGTCGATCCGCACTTTTCACATTTGAACGTGACCTCGTCGATCCACGGCCTGTGGGTGTCCATTCCTTCTGTGTATCCGTCACCTTCGCGCAGGTCATCGTACTGTCCGATTACGCGCATCTCCCCGCATCCGCATTCCCAGACCGGCAGCGGGATGCCCCAGAACCTCTGGCGCGAGACGCACCATTCCCTTGCGCCTTCCACCCAGTTCCTCTCTCTGGATTCTCCGGCCCAGTCAGGGACCCATTTCACGCGGTCTATCTCGTCAAGCATCCGTTCCTTTATGCTCGGGATGTCTATGAACCACTGCCGGGTGTTCCTGTATATGATCGGAGTCTTGCATCTCCAGCAGTGCCCGTATCTGTGCTTTATCTTGTCTGAGCTGAAAAGCAGTCCTTTCCCGTCGAGATATTTTATAAGGTCCTCGTTGGAGGTCCTGACCTTTTTATCTGCCATCATCGGGAATTCCTTAGTGAATCTTCCTGATTCGCCCACAGGGCAGAAGGGCTCTATCCCGTACTTCTTCCCCGTTTCGTAATCGTCCGGTCCGAACCCGGGCGCCGTGTGGACGAGACCGGTATTATCTTTTTCAACATAATCGGCGTTCAGGACCCTGAAGGTCCAGCCGCCTCTACTTAGATATTCTGGATCGATATCGAAGGGAGGTATGTACTCCAGGCCTTCGAGCTCTTTTCCGCTGAGAGTGTCGATCACGTCGAATCCGCTGTATCCTCCCTTCTTCGCGACGTATTCCGCCTGGGACAGCATGCATATAACAACCTCTTCTTTCCCTTCACCTGTCAGCCTGATCTTCGCATACTCGCAGTCCGGATGGGAAGCCACCGCCATATTGGATGGAAGCGTCCACGGCGTGGTGGTCCAGATGATGAGGGACACGTCCTTGTCCTCTGCAAGGGGGAACCTGACCATCACCGACGGGTCGGTCTCATCCCAGTATTCTATCTCAGCTTCCGCAAGCGCCGTTTCGCATCTGGGGCACCATGTCACCACTTTGCTTGAGGGACCCAGCAAGCCTTTCTCATAGGCCATGTGCACAGTCCACCATGCGGATTCCATGAAATCGAGCTTTAGCGTCTGATACGGGTTGTCCCAATCCATCCATACGCCGAGCTGCCTGAACTGGTCGGTCATGCTTTCCCTGAGCTCGCTGGCGAACTTTTTGCATGTATCGACGAACTTGTCGATGCCCGCCTCCTCTATCTCTTTCTTGGAATGGACTCCTATCTTCTTCTCCACCTGCACTTCGATGGGGAGACCGTGCATATCGAACCCTGGCTGGTCGCGGACGTTATAGCCTTTCATCCTCAGGTACCGGATCATTATGTCTTTCAGGGTCTTGTTCATCGCCGTCCCGAGATGAATGGAACCGGTGGTGTAAGGCGGACCGTCGAGAAAGTGGAATCTCTCCCCTCCGGATCTGAGCTCTTTTGTCTTCTCATAAGCTTTGCTGGCTATCCAGAATTCCCGGATCTCCCTTTCGATTGCTGGCGCATCATAATTCGCGCGGACCTGCTTTATCATCGCTAATCCTCTCGTGTCCGGTATATCTTGCCGGACAGTAGCACGCAATCGGCATTCCGATTAAATACTTACTGCTGAATCGAAGAGCATCCTCTGGATACATTGTACCGTCGATAAATCATACATCCCTCCATTGAGAAGGGCTCAAGCTGGCCGGTTCACAGCGCCATAAAGGCAGTTGTCTGCCGAGCGGGTATTGCCCGCCGCATCTGCCGCAAGTTCGGGGATCAGGACCGCGCCTTCCGCGACGCCCCGCAGCGGCACCGCGTGGCCGAGTGCAACGGCCTTGGTGCCGAACCATGACGAAAAAGTGTCATCGGGATTGCCGATCCTGTTGCCGCTGGTACTGACGGGATCGATGTTGCTGTTCGCTGTCAGTCCGGCCCATGTCATCAGACAGTTCTCTGCCACGAATACATTTGTGTATGTCCACACGTTGTACACGTCACCGCCCCCGCCGCTCTTGTTATCAGTAAAAGTGCAGTGCCACAGGCTTATATCGCAGGCATCGAAGACACCTCCATCATCTTTGTTGCCGTAGACCCTGTTCGAGTTGAAGCTGCTGTTCTCGGCACTCGCGTGTCCTAGACAATAAATGGTGCCGCCGGAGGAATCGTTGTCTGCGACCGCGCAGTCCTTCAGTGCTGCATCTATGGTGAACACACCGCCGCCGTAGCGCGCCGTGTTCTTGAAGAGTTCACAGTTCTCTAATACGGCAAGGCCATAGATGAACACACCGCCGCCGTCTACGGCGGCCGTGTTATTGACAAAACTGCAACTGTTCAGGGTGGCGCTTTTATTAGTGTATACTCCTCCGCCGTCGCCGCCAGACACGTTGTCCTTGAACAGACAATCATCAATGGCAGCTCTGCTGTCAGTGAACATTCCTCCTCCGCCGTAAGCGTACATACCTTTACTGCTCATGTATGTCTTATTGCCGGCGAAGGTACAGCTGTTGACAGCGACACTGCCGTTCGCATGCAGCCCGCCGCCGGTGAAGTCTGCTTCATTCTCTGTAAAAATAGAATCTGACGCTGTAGCTCTGCCGCCTATGAATATCCCGCCGCCGGACGTTTTCGCAGTGTTGCCTATGAATGTGCAGCCGGCCATATAAGCGTCGCCGCCGGCATATAGTCCGCCGCCAGTGTTGTTCGCGGCGTTGCCGATGAATGTGCAGCCGGTCAGAGTGACATTGCCCGCTGCGAATACACCGCCGCCGTCTGCCGCTTTACCATTTTGGAATGTCAATCCG
>JAIRUV010000121.1 GCA_031254265.1 Candidatus Methanoplasma sp. | reverse complement strand
AAAATTCGTGCCGGGAAAGACCTTGTTATTCCTGGACGAGATCCAAGAGTGCGGGGATGCCAGAACGGCCTTGAAATTCATTGCGGAGGACAACAGATTCGATTGTATTGCATCAGGTTCCATGCTGGGGATCGCGTACAAATCTACCCGATCGATACCGGTCGGTTATGAGAGGCAGATAGAGATGTTCTCTTTGGATTTTGAGGAATTCCTTTGGGCTAAAGGCAACGGCGAGGCCGTGGTCAGATATATGCAGGAAGATTTCGACAAGAAACAAAGGATCGATAAGTTCTCCAATGACGCCCTTTTACAGAAATTCAGAGAATACGCGGTCGTCGGCGGCATGCCGTCTGTTGTGAATATATATCTGGAGACGAGTAACTTCGGCGAGGTCCAAAGGGAACAGGAGAGGATAATCACAAGTTACTTGAACGATATCGTAAAATATGCTTCCGATGCCGAGAAACCGAAGATAAGGAGCTGTTATTTATCAATACCTGTGCAGCTGGCAAAAGAGAACAAGAAGTTTCAATATTCATTGGTGGAAAAGGGCTCCAGCGCAAGAAAGTTTGATAACAGTCTGGAATGGCTGAGGGATGCTGGATTGATTGAATTTTGCTATAATGTTTATAATCCAGAGTTCCCGCTGCCTGCGTACACTAATCGGGAATACTTCAAGGTCTATTTGACAGACATCGGGATATTGAATGCCATGTACGGCTTTGACATGAAAGCGGGAATATACAACAACACAATGAAAGGTCCGGCAAAAGGCGGGATATATGAGAACCTCATCGCAGATGTCTTTATCAAAAAGGGCATTCCGTTGAACTATTACAAACCGGGCGAGAGCCAACAGGAGATCGAATTCTTATTGACCGTGGACGGAGAAATAATCCCTGTGGAAGTGAAAGCTGGGAACGGAAAGACGATTTCCCTTGATGAATTCATAAAGAGGTACGATCCGCCGTATGCTCTGAAGCTGATCTCGGGGAACATCGGTGAACAGGGGAAGAAACTGACGCTGCCGCTCTATATGGCAATGTTTTTGGGCGGCGGATCATCTCATTCCAAGTAAGCGCCGTTAGCACCGTTGGTGACCAATTTCCTGTAGTTCTTCTGGACACCCGTCACCTGGCGGTCGACTATCCTCACTTTTGAAAGGCGGGCCTTCATCTCCTCGTCGGATATCTTCACGTTAAGCTTCCTTTCCGGAATGTCTATCTCTATGATGTCCCCGTCTTTCAATGCGGATATCGGCCCTTTCTCATAAGCTTCCGGAGAGATGTGTCCTATGGCTCCGCCTCTTGTCGCGCCTGAGAATCTTCCGTCGGTCAAAAGGGCGACGGAATCCCCGAGGCCCATTCCCATTATCAGGCTGGTCGGAGACAGCATCTCCGGCATTCCGGGAGCTCCCCTCGGGCCTTCGTATCTTATAACGATGACATCGCCCGGGACTCTCTTCCCTGATGTTATCGCCGAAGTGGCATCCTGTTCCGAATCGAACACTCTTGCTTTTCCAGTGAACTTCATCATCTTCTCACTGACGGCCGCCTGCTTCACCACTGAGCCCTGCGGAGCGAGATTCCCTTTCAGTATCGCAATACCGCCCTGCTGATGGTATGGGTTGTCAAGAGGTCTGAGGACGTCGTCGTCCAGGACCCTGTGTTCTTTCGCTATGTCCTTGATGCTCTTCCCGTTGACTGTCTGGGCATCCTCGATCACGCCGATAAGCCTGTTCAGTACCGCCGGCATACCTCCCGCGTTGTCCAGATCCCGTATCGAGAATCTTCCGGAGGGTCTGATGCTTGTTATGTGGGGTATCTCCCTTGAGATCTTGTCAAAAAGATCCAGCGTCACATTCTGGCCGAAGTCCTTGGATATCGCCGGGATGTGGAGCGCGGTGTTGGTAGAGCCGCCGATCGCCATATCGACACGCACAGCGTTCCTGAAGGATGCCATTGTGACTATGTCCCTGGGTCTGATGCCTTTCTTTACCAGTTCGACTATCTTCTTCCCGGTCTCCTTTGCAAGGGCCATCTTCTTCTTGTCGACTGCAAGCGAGGTTCCGCAGCCTGTCAGGCTCATACCCATGACCTCAGTCAGGCATGCCATCGAGTTCGCGGTGAAAAGGCCTGAGCAGCTCCCTATGCCGGGGCATGCGGCGCATTCTATTGTCTTCACGAAGTCTTCGTCGACCTTACCTGCCGAATGTGATCCTAGGGCCTCGAACACAGACTGGAGGTCCAGGTCTTTGCTGTCCAGGTTCCCTGGTTCCATCGCACCGCCTGTGATCAGTATCGCCGGGACATTCATCCTTCCTGCGGCCATTAGCATTCCGGGTGTGACCTTATCACAGTTAGTGACCCCGACCCAGCCGTCGAGCGCGTGGCCTTCCACCATCACTTCGCAGCAGTCCGATATCACCTCTCTGGATATCAGAGAGAACCTCATCCCGTTGTGGCCCATTGCGATGCCGTCGCATATCGCCGGGACGCCGAATGTGAAGGGTTTCCCTCCTGCCTCGATTATCCCTTCCTTCACCGCTTCCGTGATCTCGTTCAGATGTAAATGTCCGGGTACGATGTCATTCCATGAGTTCGCTATTCCTATGAAGGGTTTCTCAAAATCCTCATCCGTCAGACCGTCCGCCCTTAGCAGACTTCTGGCCGGTGCGCTTCCTATTCCTTTTCTGATGACATCGCTTCTCATGGAGGTCGACCTGTGCTTCCTGTGATTGGAACTACGTGTAAATAATTATGGTTTATCTCAGTGTCAGCGCATCTTCTTGATGCGTTTGTACGCCTCCCGGTATGCTTCCACTGCCGCTGCCGGGTCCTTGGTCCTCATGAATCCTTCCCTCATGCATATCCCGGCTGTGTCAGAGGAGAGCACCTCCAGGAAAACATCCGGGAATATTCCTCCCGCTCCCACCACCGGGATGTCCACCGAACCGAGCAGGAATCTGAGGGTTGAAAGACCCCTCGCTTTCCTGCAGGATTTGCATTTGAGGTCTAAGACATCACGGAATATCAGCAGCGTAGCTCCAAGCTTCTCCGCTTCCACAGCCTCTTTGTCGCTGCGTATGGTAGTCAGTATCCTGTCGAACCCTTTCGGCACGGATCCTTGGAGGTCCTGGAACCTTATGTGTATCGTCTTCGCTCCTATCTCCCTCGCAACGTCGACGAACTTGTCCGCACAGAACTCCACTCCGTTCTTTTCGCATTCCGCTTTGCAGAACAGTGCCAGTTCCTTGTACTCAGCAGGCGGGAGGTCCCTCTCCGTGAGAATGATCATGTCCGGTTTGGCCTTTGCTATCAGGGTTATCTGATCTTTGAAAGGAAGCATCGATGTCTTCCTGTCTGTAGCGGCTATTATCATGCCATGCCTATCGTGTTGCGTGATAATAATCCATTCGAAATTCGGAGAGGGGTGCATCCTTCTAAGGACTCCGGGCCTTGCCGCAATTAACAATAATAAGTAATGCGCTTAAGGCGGGCATGGGTAAGCTTGCCGACAGGACCGTGGTGATAGGTCTGGGGAGTCCTATAATGTGCGACGATGCCGTCGGGCTCAAGGTGTCCGAGGCGATAGAGGCGCTCGGCCTGCCCGATGTGGACACTCTGCAGGAGGCTGTCGGAGGCCTAGACATCATCCCGATGGTGTCCGGATACAGATTCGCGATAATCGTCGATGCCATACTGACGAGGGAATATGAGCCGGGCACCGTGCTGATCTTCGAACCGGAGAGCTTCGACTGCACAATAGCGGATGTCCCGGCCCACGACGTGAACCTTGCCACTGCCATCAGGATGGGTAGTGAGATGGACAACAGCGTCATGCCTGAGATACTCAGGTTCGTTGCCATAGAGGTGGAGGACCTCCAGACCATGAGCGAGGAGATGACCCCGAAGGTCGCGGCCGCGGTGGGGCCGGCAAAGAATGCCGTCCTCCATCTTCTGGCAGAGTTCAGAGGTCCAGCTGGGAACTGTTGAATTTCTCTATGCCCTTGTGATCTCTTCCAAGCACCGACACGTTCAGCCTTGATCCTTTGATTATGTCCGAGGCGACCCTCATGACATCCTCTTCTGTCGCCGCCGCTATTTCATTCAGGCGTTCTCCCAGCGGCTGATACCTGCCGCTGAGCATGAATTCCGTTCCCAGTCTGTGCAGGCGGCGCTGGGTCGATTCCATCGATCTAACAAGCGCGCCTTTTATGAGGTTCTTGGTTCTGTCGAGTTCCCCCTTCTCCAGCCCGTTGTCCCTTATTTTCCTGTACACTTCCGCGGCGGTCTCCATCCCTTCTATCACGTTCTCTTCGGTGGATGACATGTACGTGCATAGGGCCCCGGCATCGGAATACTGCTCGATGACGTTGTACACTGAGTAAACGAGCGCCCTCTTCTCCCTGACCTCCTGGAACAGCCTTGAGCTTGTCCCCGAGCCTATGACGGCACCGAGAAGGGAAAGCGGCACCCTGTCCTTGTGGTTTGAGTCGTACGCCGGGAATCCCATTGCGACATGATAGTGTTCAGACTTGTTCTTGGTGAAACTGTATCCTGCCTTCGGGATGCTGGGTCTGTCTCTTTTTATCTGCATCTTGCCGGTGAGGCCGTCGAACTTCTCTTCCGCCCATGAGAGCACTTCTTCTGCCTCTACCGCCCCGACCGCGAATACCGAGATGTTCGGTATGCCGTACCTTTTTTCGTAATAGTCCCTTAGTTCCTTGCGGCCGAGCCCTTTGACTATCTCCGCTTTTCCCCCCTCGTCCTGAGAGAGGGGATGCCCCCTCCACATGTTGGACGAGGAAAGATCATGAATGTGTGCTTCCGGCTCGTTCTCTATCATGCTCAGCTCCTGCAGGACTATCTTCTTCTCTAGTTCAACGTCTTTGTCGTTTATGAGAGGATTG
>JAIRUV010000114.1 GCA_031254265.1 Candidatus Methanoplasma sp. | reverse complement strand
GGCCGGAGTGCCAGGTCCCTGTCCCCTTTGTCCTTGAAAGCATAAAGCTCGTTGATGATGTTCGGCCCGGACCTCATGATGAAAAGTTCCGCCTCTTCGAATATGGGGGTCTGTATCTCCCGGAAACCAGACAGTTTAGCAGTATGCCTCAGGGCGCCCTCGTAGAATCTTCTCCTTTCCATATCGCTCGGCAGGAAATCCCTTGTGCCCCTGGGACTTTGTATCATGCTCTGAGCGATGAATTGAGAATATATTAGATTGTTGTTCGGAACCGCCGCTCCCGAGCCCGCCTGAGTCAGGCGGTCTGCGGCCTCTGTTCCTTTGATATTTCACTGCTGCCCCGATTCGAATGATATTGAAGAGTGAGTTTGTCATCCTTCATATAAAATCACTCCTTCAGACAGAACTATGTTCAGAAAGTCCGAATCCAGGGCTTTGATGTCCACAAGGTCTATTTCACGTCCGACTGCATATTTGAGATCCTGAAAAAACCCTGAAAGCGTGAACATATCGCGCATTGTTCCAGATTCTATACAGAAATCATAGTCGCTGTCATCGTCACAGTCGCCTCTTGCAACAGAACCGAAAAGATATATTTTTGCCACTCCGTATTGCTTCGCCACCGGTTCCACGATGGATCTGAGCTCATCGATGGAGTATCTTCTCTTTGTTGATGAGGACATGAAAAAAGGTATCGGTCGTGTGCGTTCTAATACCTTGCGATAATTCCGTACGGCTCTTCAGAATTTACCTTTTCACTATTATTGTGAGAATGTCCTCATCCACAACCACATGGTCGAGGCCTACCGTCTGGCCCGGGAACTTCGCGCTCCGGCCCCATACCATGGCGTATCTGAAATTGTTCCTGAAATCCCTGTGGATGATCTCGCAGACATCTCCCACGGTATTCCCTTTCTTGACTATCAGCGGCTCGACCAGATCTGCCTCTTTGCCCTGAGGCTTAAGATAGATGCGGATCATCTCTATCGTCTCGTACAGCGTCTGCTTCAGGTCCTCTATGCCTAGGCCTGTTACCGCCGATATGGGAACGACATTTTTGTCCGGATACATCGCCAGCACCTCATCCAACTGTCCAGGCCTTGCCAGGTCCACTTTGTTCACCGCCATGACCGACTTGATGTAGACACGGTTCCCGGCCAGAACATCCAGCATCTGCTCGACGTTGATATCCTCCCTTACCACGACCGTGGCGTTTATGTGGCCGTATGCGACCGTCATGTCCTTGATCGTCTCTGTATCTATCTTCGTAAGCTTCACAGTGGGCTTGACGATAACTCCTCCCTGCCCCGCCCCTGTTATCACGACATCCGGCTTTTTCTGGTCCAGCCTTATCGCCGCGTTGTACAGCTCTTTGAAGAGTACGTCCATCTTAGGATTGAATATGTCGACGACCAAGAGTATCACATCCGATGCCCTTGCCGCTGCGATGACCTCTCTTCCTCTGCCCTTGCCTCTGGACGCATCCTTTATGAGCCCCGGCATGTCCAGTATCTGGATCTTCGCATGGTTGTATTCGAGGACCCCAGGGATGATATCCAGGGTTGTGAAGTGATATGATCCGACCTCCGACTTGGCCCCTGTCAGCTGGTTGAGCAGCGTCGATTTACCCACAGACGGAAAACCCACGAGAGCGACGGTGGCATCCCCGGCCTTTTTGACATAGAAACCTTTGGTAGGCCCTTTGCTGGACCTTCTTTTCTCTTCTTCAGCTGTAAGCCGCGCTATCTTTGCCTTCAGCTTTCCGATGTGCGCCTCCGTGGATTTGTTGTATTTGGTGTTGGTTATCTGTTCCTCCAACTCTTTTATCTGTTCCTCGATAGTTGCCACGGTGCCCTCTCATCTTGTGATGTCCAATGGATATATTATGTTTTATTGGTTTTTTATAACATCGGCGGCCTGCGGCAGGCATGTTATGGGCTTTGACCCTCCCCGTATAATAGTGTGCCGACAGCTGCGCACGCAGTGAAATGTTCTCGTGCAGGCTGCCTGAACATGCCCGATAGTTTTTAATTGGGTTATTGTGTGCAGTTCTTTCATGAACAATACTTCAGGTGCGAAGGCCATTGACCTGAAATGGTTCGGCACCCTTTCGCTCAGGCAGCTGTTGGGAGTGATCGTGGCGTTCGCATTCGCCCTTCTGCTTACATTGCTGGGGTTCGGCGCCTCGTGCTCATGCTTCGGTATGCTGATCATTGCCGTCATACTTTTCATGCTGCCACGCATGATGGGCGTGGAGAATATCAAGCTCATGTCACTGGTCGGGGCCGTATTCGCGGCATCGGCGGTGCTGATAGGCGGAATGGTACTGGCACCGAGCTTTGTGGAAACGAACGTAGGGAGCCCTTCCGACAACGACTTCTTCACGTATGTGGAATACGAATATACGGACAACGGAATAACCATAACCGCCACCCTTGTTAAGGACGCTGAGTACATGGATGGGAAGGAAGTGTACTTCAGGTATGGAGAGGTGGTCGGGGTCGGATTCGGGACTATGGTGAACGGCGTTCTTGATAAAAAGACACTTATGACAGTGACCGGCGGCACGGTAAGCGGCAGTGTGTCGTTCGAACGGGACAAGCTTTACACCGGCGGCCTGATCCTCATGGAAAAGAATGATTCCGGAGATGAAGTGATGGTCGGAGGTTCCAACACAGCTCTGAAATTCTTCACCGAGTCCTATGACGGCAGCATCGTTAAGTTATGCCTCTATGGCTGTCTCATCGGGATACTTTACATTATCCTCATATTCTTCATGATAATGATATTCTCAAACCTGATGAGAACAAGGATGGAGAAGGCCAGGGAGAGGATGGAAAAAGAAGGCAGACTCTATCCGCAGGGACACGGAAGATGCGGCGAGTGCGGCTCCGTGGTCCTCCCCGGCGAAGTGAACTGCAGGAAATGCGGCGCATACATCGATCGCCCGGACGAGATGAAACCGCAGAAGAAGGACTTCTTCGACTGCACGGAATGTAATGCGGAGGTGTCGGCGGATGCAAAGGTGTGTCCGAAATGCGGTGCTGTCTTCGATGAGGAGGAGACAGAGGTCACGCACGCCGACGGTACGGTGGAGAGGTCCAAGGATGTCATCATCTGCAAAGAGTGCAACGGAGAGGTCCCGGCAGCATCCGCATTCTGTGTCAGATGCGGCGCGAAGATCAAAGGCCGCAGATAAACAGTTTACAACCCCCTTTCTTTTCTTTACCGCGCCTATGGGAAGGGTGCTCTGGAATGTGTTGCCTCCGGTATTAACCGGTCTCCGTCCACACATGTGAGAAATGTGGCATGTTCCGCTCTCTTGAACAATAAACTAAATAGCATTTCAGACAATACTATTTTTGGATGCGCTCGGAAAAGATTGAAGATTATGCCGAAGGGAACACGAATGCCCACAGGATGGCCGCTAAACAGCAGGAGATCTCCGTCACGGAGTTCTTCGAGAAGAACAAACACATCCTGGGGTTCGACTCGAGGTCGAAGTCCCTTCTGATGGGAATAAAGGAGGCGGTCGACAACGCTTTGGACGCCTGCGAAGAGGCAGGATTCCTGCCTGACATATTCGTACGGGTAGAGCGCCTTCCGGAAGATGAGGAATACAGGATCACTGTCGAGGACAACGGCCCCGGCATCATACATAAGATGATGCCGAACGTTTTCGGGCGCCTCCTCTACGGCTCAAGGTTCCACGCCCTCAGACAGTCGAGGGGGCAGCAGGGTATCGGCATCTCGGCAACCGTCATGTACGGGAACATATCCACCGGCAAGCCTGCCCACATCGAGTCCAAGATCGAGGGCGCGGACGAGGTCGCCTGGAAGATGGACATCACCATCGACACGAAGACCAACCGCCCCATCGTTACCAATGATGTCGCATTCACATGGGAAGGGAAGGACCACGGCACCAGAGTGGAATACACCACTAAAGGAAGATACATAACCGGAAAGCAGTCGACATTCGAATACCTGAGGAACACTGCCATCGTGAACCCTCATGCGAGAGTGGAATTCCATGACCCAGAAGGGAAGAAGTATATTTTCGAAAGAGCGACCGAACAGCT
>JAIRUV010000103.1 GCA_031254265.1 Candidatus Methanoplasma sp. | reverse complement strand
AGAGGGTTCCAGATGTTGGTGTTTCCTGAGACTATGCAGTTGTAAAGGTATACCGGATCGTAATCGGAGTATATGCCGCCGCCTTTGTTGTCGGTGACGGTAGTGTGTATGAGATACGTTACCTCTTCGCTGCAGACGGCACCGTTTGAACTGTTGGTGGTGGTGTTGCCTGATATCGTGCTGTTGATGATATACAGATTGTAATAATGTCCATACGAGTACAACGCACCGCCGGAGCCTGCTGTGTTCAAGGTGAACGTGCAGCCGGTCAGATATCCTCCTTCCGAATACATGATCATCCCGCCGCCCATAAAGACTGCTGTGTTCAAGGTGAAAGTGCAGTCAGTCGTGGTCTGGACCGAACCGGCGTAGGCCCCGCCGCCCCAGAAGCCTGCTGTGTTCAAGGTGAACGTACAGCCGGTCATTTCCTGGATCGAAACGGCATAGAGTCCGCCGCCCCACCTGCCTGCTCTGTTATCAGTGAATGTGCAGCCGGTCATGGTCGTTATGGTGTCCGCATACAAACCGCCCCCGCCATTGCCTGCAGTGTTGTTTTCGAATGCGCAGTCGATAAGGACTGTATCTTTGGATACATACACTCCGCCGCCGTCGGCACTCCCTGTCACGGTACCGTTCTTAATGGTCAGCCCCTTCAGGGTCAGCGTTCCGGTCGAAGCAGTGCTGTTCAGAGCACGTCCTTTCTTGTTGGCATCTATCGTTACGACGCCTCTGCCGTCGATGGTGATGTTGCTTTGACCGAACTCTATCTCGCTCATCAGCGTGATCGTTGTCACATCATCGGCGAATCCTATTATGTCGCCGTCTTTTGCATCGGCGATCATTTGACGGAGCGAGCCGTCGCCACAGTCAAAGCTGTTCGTCACAAGAATAGTAGGCTCTGTATTTCCTCCCCCGTCGATAACTGCCGACGAGTAGTTCTCGTCGGGACCTTCCGGGATCATGTTCACGGCCGCGGCCGTAGTCAGCATCACTAACAATGCAAGCACTGCGTACAGAGCGGCAGGGTGCCTGTTCAGTATCCTGCTCTTCTCGTTCTTATTGTTGTTATTATGTATTTTCATGGGTCAACACTCTTTTTTGGTTTCCGTTCTCGGAAAAAACATCCTTGGGAGAACATCCCGCGGGAAACGCGGGCGGAATCCGTGTATGGGGTTTCGTTAAAGTTCCGTAAAATATGGCTTTTGGATAACGGAGAAGTGCCGCCCTCGTAGGCGGCAGGACCTCTTGTCACAACGGGCCTGTCGCCATATTTTACTGTGTGGATATGAGGAATCATCTGGAAGCGCTGAGTATTCGGAAGAATGTCTCTCAGTGTATCGGAGAATATCATACCGCGGAAAAAGGCTGCAAGGACAGCGGCGGTATCTATGGATGGCGACGGGAACCGCATGTTCTTCGTTACGGTCCAGACTGTCAGTATGTCTCCTCCATATATGTCACTCTAAATCACTTTGTTCCACGGAGTAAACGGAGCTATAATAAAAGATTATCTGCTAGTAGGCAGCATGTGCCAGGAGTGAAAAAATCAATATATTTTTCGGATTAAAGATATATCCTTAACTCCGAATAATATAGACTATTCTTTCCTTACATTCCGGTGATAGATCGGATCCTTTTCCATACTGGCCGCTCTGTCATACGACAGACCAGCCTGCTTATACAATCTGTATTGATGCACAGTTACCCGATCTGTCTGCGGGAGCGTGCGGACAGTCTCCGACGCCTGCTGCATCAGCGTCTCGGCCTGTTGCCGCGTTTCTTCTTTTGCCCGCCTTTATCCTGCGGCCTCTTCGGCGCTTCCGGATAACGTTCCCGGATGTCCTTTACACGGGCCTCGAACTCTTCCCTGAGGATATCCCCTCTGAACACTCCTTTGTTGGCATCGATCTTCGCCGAGATAAGTACCTTCCCGGCAAGGGCCCTTGCTATCTTCCCTCTCTGCCAGTACGGCGACCGGTGGACATCTGGATGCTGATATATCACTCCGTGTTTCGGAGGCCGCTTCCCGGACCTGAGATGCCTGAACATCGCCTTCTCGGCACCCAGCAGCTGTACTGTGGATGACGGCAGAGAGGAAAGCCTCTCCAGCCCTCCTGCCAGGGATATCAGCCTGGCAGAGAGGGGGGCATCGACCAGGGCGCACATGTTAGGCGCTGCCTCCGAAGCGATATCCTCTATGTACCTCCTCATCCTCTCCGTCTCTTCGTATAATGATATAAGGGTCTCTGCAAGCCCCGTCATCTCTTTCAGGTCGTCATCGTCGATGTCGGCACCCATCGAACTGATGTCGATGCCCAATTCTCGGATGATGCTTTCCCTGTCGCCGTGTTCGGCTATCAGCCCTGCGTACCTGTCGTCCTTCGCGATATCTGACAGTTCGGGGAAATGCATGCCGTACCATTCGTGCAGTCTTTCGTTCAAAAGGTTGGAGCTCTCGATAAGATCGTCCAGCCCTCTTATGGCATGTACCAGGTTCCTGTCCCGGGGGATCGGCTCTGAAGTCCTCAGCTTTCCGAGGCCCAGCATGGCATTGTGCATTATGCCCTCATCGAATCCGAAGGCCACATGGTCCAGGAACGAGGAGTCGTAGAATATGGGTTTTCCGAGCTCGGACTGCCTTGCATTGGATACGAACACCTTCGGCATCTTCGCCGCAAGCTCCCTCTCATCGTCGAGCAGAGAACCCCTTTGCACCGTTGCGAGTCTTTCTGCGATTATGTCTGGGTCCTTCGGCATGAGCCTTTTATCGATGACCTTTCCGTTCTTCTCATCTATGAGGAATATGCCGAACCACTTCGTTACAAGTACAGCCATGGGATCACATCTTCATGAGTTTCCTGACCTCGGATCTGGGAAGTTCATCCGCATCACCGGCCAGCATCTGCAGCTTCGCCTGGAACTCCAGTTCCTCCATGCGGTTGAATGCCTCTTCCGGAGATCTGCCCTGGGTTATCGCCCCGTGCCTCTCCATCAGGATCGCCCTGGAGGAAGAGTGGCTTGCAACGGCTTCCGCGAGTTTCTTGGATCCGGGCGTGAAGTAGCCGATCAAGGGGACATCGCCTAGGAGGACGACCCCTTCCGGAGTGAGCGAACTTTTTATCCTCTCTCCGCGGACGGCGAGCGCGGTGCAGTACAGAGGGTGGCAGTGTATCACGGAAACGGTATCCGGGTTCGCATTAAGTAATGCGATGTGGAATCCCTTTTCCATGGACGGCTTCCCGTCGGAAAGCGCT
>JAIRUV010000071.1 GCA_031254265.1 Candidatus Methanoplasma sp. | reverse complement strand
GGCCGGCAGACGTTTCCACAAACAATAAAGGGGCGGTCGTCAGGTCAGGGGAGACCGGCAGGATCGCAAAGGGGTTCCCATGAAAGGTCCGATACTCGATCGATTCAAGAAAGATCCATGTTCTCTCAGGATGTCTTTTCAACATCCAGTGAAAAGTGCACAGCCTTCACAGAGTGGGTCAGGGAACCCAAGGAAACGATGTCTGCGCAGCATGCGTAATCGATGACATTCTCTTTGGTTATGTTGCCGGAGGCCTCGATCAGAATGTGCTTATTTATGGATCTGGCCTCTTTCCTGAGTTCCTTGGTGTCGGAAGGGGACATGTGATCCGCCATGATTATGTCGGCTCCCAGCTTTGCTGCAAAGATGCCGTCCTCGATGTTCGACACCTCCACTTCGATCTTTATGCCGTCGGGCACATCGGCGATGCGCCCCAGAGCGTTCCTGACACCGCCGCAGGCGAGGATATGGTTGTCTTTGACTAGGACCATATCGTAAAGACCGTTCCTGTGAGGCTATCCGCCGCCGAGGGCAATGGCCTTCTTCTCGAAGTGTCTGAATCCGGGAGTCGTCTTCCGCGTTCCCGCAATTCTCATTTCTGGGTCCTTTTCTCTGACCTTCATTATGATGGAATTCGTCTCTGTCGCTATCCCGCTCATCCTCATCAGGAAGTTAAGGGCCGTCCTCTCCCCGGAGAGTATGCTCCGTAGAGGTCCGTTCAGAACCATGACCTCTGTGTCCTTAGGTACTCTTTCTCCGTCTGCCACGATCGGCTCCGCTACCACGTCCAACATTCTGAATAACTCTGCCGCCTCCTCCAATCCTGCTATGACCGCATCCTCTTCACAGATGATGCGTGCTTTTCCGTGGATGTCAGGGACGAATATGCGGGCGGTGATGTCACCGGTTCCGATATCCTCATCCAGGAAACGCTTCAGGTACATCTCAGACATCCAGCTCGAATTCCTTCCCCAGCTCGGGAAGGATGACGTTGTAATCCTGAAGGTCCGGGAGGAAGAGCTCCCTCGTCTCGGAATGCATTATGACGATGTTCTCCGGATTGCACTTCCTTGCGAACTCCACAAGTTCGTCGTGACCCGCATGCGCAGAGAAATCGTATTTCTTCACTTCGCATTGGATCTTGACCATCTCGTCGTCGAGGACGATGCTCCCTGTCTCAAGGAGAAGCCTGCCGTTCGTATCCTCTGCCTGGTAGCCCACCAGCAGGATGGCGCTTTTCGGATCGTCCTTTAGTATCCTCAGGTATCCCAGGACGGGACCGCCGTCGAGCATCCCTCCGGTTGTGACGATTATCTGGCCTTTCGCTGCCTGCTTCCTTGTGTTCGAACTCTTAACTTCTTTGAACGCTTTCCTCGCGGAGCGCATCGTTCTGGGGTCCCTGAGGTATTCTGAGTAATTCATGAACAGGCCTGTGACGGATCTCCCCATCCCGTCCACCCACATGTCATACCCCAGGCCCTTCAGTATTATCATTATCTCCTGGGTCCTTCCGACGGCGAAGCAAGGTACCACCACGGTCCCGCCCCGGTCTATCACTTCATCGATCTTTGCGATGAACTCTTTGATCGTCTCGTCCCTCGGAGGGTGGTTCCTGCCGCCGTATGTTCCTTCTATTATCAGATTGTCACACTTCACAGGTTTGGCCCCGAGGACCAGTTTCTGGTTCTCCGTATGCAGGTCGCCGGTGTACAGCGTCCTGCGGTCGCATATGAACTCGAACATCGCAGCGCCTGGAATGTGGCCTGCCGAATGTAATGTCACGTCCGTCTTGCCGAGTTCGATGGTGTCTTTGAATGTAAAAGGCACGACGAGGTCCATGGTCTTCTCCACATCGCCTGCCGTGAATGGGACATCGTATCCCTCTGACTCCCCGATCTTCAGGCTGTCGTAGAGCATCAGTTCGGATATCTCTGCTGAAAGAGGAGTCGTGAATACCTCGCATCCGTCCCTCCCGCAGATAGCCGGGACCATCCCGCAGTGGTCCAGGTGGCAGTGGGTCAGGAACAGGTGGTCGATCTTCGGAGCCGTTATTGGGTATTCGGGAGGTTTTGTCGGACTCATGCCGTACTCCACAAGCATGGTCTTCCTGCCGTCTTCTATGGTCATTCCCATGCGGCCTATGCTGTCAGCGCCGCCGAGAAATCTGAATTTCATTATCATTATTGCTTATCTCCTTTTTATTTCGAATGCCTTCTTTCTGAAGGACTTTTGTGAAAAGAGAAACGCATCAGCGGCTTCTCTTTGACTGTGACAGATGTACTATTTCTAATAGCTTTGAACAATGTTAAGGTAGCATTTTAGGATATATTTAGTTTCCTAAGAGGTCGAACATGTGGGTATATTGAGAAAAATTATGCCCTCTCCGATGCGAAACTACTAAAATATGAACGCTGGTTATGTTAACATGGCAACAGCTTCGGTAAATGAGAGGATCACAGGCACAGTGGGTATAGCTGCCGTCATCGTATTTGTGGCGGCGATGCTAGCTGCGGTCATAACAAAAGGTGATTTTGACTTTGGGAATGGGAAAATAGACGATCTGATATCTGAGCAGGTCTACGTTGTAGGATGCGTGATAGCTGGCATACTCGGAGCAGCGTTCGGTCTGCTGATCACGTACAAGAAGGCGGAGTCGAAAGTGTTCATCGGCAAGGTCCGCGGCCTCCTGATAATCCTCTCGGGCGCCGCGCTCGTGCTCATCGGGCTGACAGAAGGGGCCAGCTGGTCCGTCTATCTGTTCATCGCCCTGGTCATATTGTCAGCAGCCTCGGATATTTTCTATAACTGGGTTGCAGAACAGAAGATGCTTATGGTCATTTCCTTGATGCTGGCACTGTTCATCACCGTTACAGGTATACTCAGCCAGACAGGCGACAATTACATAATGGGTTTCGCGTTCGCTCTGTTCGCGGCCGCATGGGTCTTGTTGCTGGCGGTAATGAGGTTCGCCCCTGTAGTGGGAACCGAGCCAGAAAAGGCCAAGAAAGGCCCAAAGGCAAAGGACAAGAAAGAGACGAAGAAGAACGCCCCGGCACCAAGGCCGTATCCGGCAAACAAAGAGCCTGCACGGGCACCGAAGAAAGCGGCGACAGAGAAAGTTGTTTACACTGAGAACAATAAGAAAATCGAGAAGCCTAAGAAAGAGGAGCCCAAGAAAGAGGAACCGGCGGCAGAACCGAAGGCGAAGGAAGAACCGCCAAAGCTCAAGGTCATGAGCTCCAGGGAGGCGGCAGCGGCGAGAGAGGCCCGAATGAAAGAAGAGCTTGTAGCCGAACCGGAACCGGAGCCTAAGAGAGAGGAACCCGTGCCGGAGCCGGAGCCGCCGGCAGCGGAATTTGTAGCGGAGACGGAAGCGGACGAAGAGGTCGAGGAAGAATACTTCGATGACTTCGAGATCGCGGAGGACACCCCCGACGCACTGCTGAGGAGGGCAACATGGAACAAAGGCCTCAGGTGCAGAAGGGACTACGGGGAGGATAAGATCCCCATAGCGTTCGTCAAAGCCAAGGTCGCCGTCTACGTCCTGCCGGGGGCAGGGGACACATCCGCCGACGAGAAGCTTATCGCTGCCGGATGGAAGGTGCTGCGCTACCTTGAAAGCGACATCACCGACGGCAAGGAGCAGGCTGAGGAGATCAACAAGGTCGTGAAGGAGAACCTCAGGGCAGAGCGTGCCGCAAAGAAAAAGAAGAGCAAAAAATGAGCGTTTCTCAAACATCTTCCAAACCTATTATGATTTTTCATTTCTGCACACAAGTTTTTAAACATCGAAATTGTTGATATAGTGGGATGCAGGATGGATAACAGCACTCTCAAGAGTTCTTTCGGCAGGATCCTCGATGTGGACAACGAGGTATACAGCACGAGAATGGCGGCAGTGTTCTGTCTGGTGCTCTCGGCTGTCCTCTGGTGGATACCGGTGCTGGGCCCGGCTGTGGCCGGTTATGCATGCGGAAGGAAGACAGGGTCCATGGTCAAAGGAATGGTATGCTCGCTGGTCTCCGGAGCGGTCTTACTTCTGGTGATATGGGGGCTGTCGGTCATCGTGCTCGGGCACGGAGGGTATCCCGATATTCCGGCGGACGAAGCGGCATCTTCCTTGACAGGGATAGTCGGCGCTACCGCTGCCTACCTGCAGACGTTCTTCACAGAAGGGACATCAAGCCTGAACATTTTGAATCTGGGCGTCGTCACGGCGTTCGGTGCGGTGGGAGGCATATTGTCGAGACAGGTACGCAAAGAGACAGCATACCTGATATCATTGGGCGCGACGGAAGGCTCTGCCAGGCCGACCTCCAGATCGATGCAGATGTACGGCAGGAATAAGGAACTGGGGTTCGAGTCATTCGATGACTGCACGGCATCCCAGAGGATGATGACCAACGTGAACAGGGAGACAGGGGCAGAACGGAGCGAAGGAAAAGAGAAAATAACAAAGGTCCCGGAGAGGAAACCCGCGGTAACGACGGTACAGACGGTCACCACCACGGTATCCGGGAGCGATGCCTCCCCGCGGAACAGAGAGACAGAGAGCCCGTTCTCTGATATTCTGGACAGACCCGACCGCAGATAAGTCAAAATAAACCCCTTCGCGCGCTAAAAATATTTTAATATTGTCACCTGTTGTCCTAGGTGTAGAGGTTGAAGGTTTGTTCTGTTCCGCATGCGGCTCAATGATGTTCCCAAAGGAAGGGGTATATGTCTGTAAGTCCTGTGGCAATGTCAAAGAAAAAGGGGACAAAGCACAGGTCTTTGTCACCGACTCAGAGAACAGGGAAACAATGGTCATTACTGAAAACATCGCCACTCTGCCCAAGACACGCGTAACCTGCCCGGAGTGCAGCAACTCTGAGGCGTACTTCGTGATAAGACAGACGCGTTCAGCCGATGAGCCTGAGACCAGGATATACCGTTGCTGCAGATGCAACTACTCGTGGAGAGAGTATTGACCGCAGGATGGATGTTGGTGATTGAATGTTCAAAGCAGAGATAAAATCGGAAACCCTCAAAGGACTGGTCAACATCATCTCGACACTCATTGACGAGGTAAAGTTCGCGATCACCCCTGAGGGAATGACATTGAAAGCGGTGGATCCGGCACATGTCGCCATGATCGAACTCAATGTGGGGGCAAAGGCTTTCGAATCATATGCCGCAAGCAACATGGAGATAGGCCTCGACCTGGACAAGGTCAAAATGGTCCTTAAGCTGGCGGGTCCGGGCGACATAATCGCTATGGAACAGGACGAGAGCAAAGGGAGATTCATCTTCAAGATAGGGAACATAACAAGGTCGATGAACCTGGTGGAGACGTCGAGCATGAGCGATCCGAAGGTCCCGCAGCTGACGCTCTCGGCCAGCGCGGTCATGATGGTGGATCAGCTCCAGAAGGGCATAAAAGCGGCGGAGTCCATATCAGACCACATATCCCTGAGGGCGGATACGGAGTTCTTCGAACTGTCCTGCCGGGGCGATACGGACGATGCCAGCCTGGTGCTGTCCGGCCCCGATGTAGAGAGTCTGGAAGTACCCTCCACAGTGCACAGTCTGTTCCCCCTCGATTATTTCTCCAACATTGTGAAAGCGATACCCGCCGGAACAAAAGTGAGAGTGGAGCTGGACAGTGATTATCCAGTGAAGCTGGTGTTCGGGCTGGCTGGCGGCGAGGCCAAGGTTATCTATTTCCTGGCGCCGAGGATAGAGAGCGATTGACGAGAATCCAGTGGTAACAATGGAACTCACAATAGGGGAGCTGGAAAGGAAGGCCAACATTCTTAGGCAGGATGTAATAGAGGCCACCTCCGAGGCGGGGTCGGGACACCCGGGAGGCTCTCTTTCATCTGCAGATATGATGGCAGCGCTTTATTTCAGGGCTATGAACCACGACCCCACCGACCCACACTGGGAGGACAGAGACAGGTTCGTCCTTTCGAAAGGACACGCCGCCCCCATCCTGTATGCCGCACTTGCCGAATCCGGTTATTTCCCCAAAGAGGAACTTCTGAATCTGAGAAAGATGGGGTCCGGCCTGCAGGGGCACCCTGTAAGAGGGAAGGTGCCAGGAGTGGAGATGTCCACAGGCTCTCTCGGTCAGGGGCTGAGCATGGCATGCGGCATTGCTCTGGCAGGGAAACTGGATGGCAAAGGCCACAGGATATATTGTCTGCTCGGGGACGGGGAGCTGCAGAGCGGGCAGAACTGGGAAGCGGCGATGTTCGCCCGTCACTACCGTCTCAATAACCTCATAGCAATAGTGGACCGCAACAGGCTGCAGATAACAGGCAACACGGAATCGGCCATGTCCCTCGAACCACTCCCGGACAAATGGAAAGCATTCGGGTGGAACGTGATGATAATCGACGGGCACAGCATGATCCAGATCGTGGAGGCCTTAGCAAAGGCAAAGGAGTCGGAAACGAACCCCACGGTCATAATAATGAACACCGTGAAAGGGAAAGGTGTATCATTCATGGAGAACAACTGTGGTTTCCACGGAAAAGCATGCAACGCAAATGAGAGGGGCGAGGCATTGAGAGAGCTGGGGTGTAACAAATGAAACTCGCTCAAAGGAACTACTACGGAAGGGCTCTCGCAGAACTTGCTGAAAAGGATCCGGACATAGTCGTGATCGATGCCGACCTGGCAGATTCAACAAAGACATCAGAATTCAAGAAAGCGGCGCCGGGAAGGTTCATAGAGGTCGGGGTAGCGGAGCAGAACATGATCGGCATCGCATCCGGTCTGGCGGCCTCCGGGAAAACGGTGTTCGCATCCACCTTCGCGGTCTTTGCTACAGGGAGATGCTGGGAACAGATAAGGCTGGCCGTGGCTTACCCCAAGCTCAATGTGAAGATAGTGGCGACCCACTGCGGGATAAGCGTGGGCGAGGACGGCGCATCCCATCAGGCGCTTGAGGATATGGCACTGATGAGGGCGCTTCCGAACATGACAGTGATATCTCCGGCGGATGCGTACGAAGCATACGCTGCGACGATGGCGATAGCGGAACTCGAAGGCCCGGTATACATGAGGCTGGGGCGGGCGGAGTTCCCTCCGATAACGGAAGAGGATGCTCCATTCACAGTAGGCAAGGCATCCGTCCTGAGGGAGGGGAGCGACGTTACGCTTGTGGGGACCGGACAGATGGTGGCATTCTGCATGGAAGCGGCCGATCACCTGGCGGAAGAAGGGATCGACGCTGAAGTGATAAACATGTCCACAATAAAGCCTCTGGACAAGGCCACCCTGAGAGCGTCCCTGCGTAAGACGGGATGTTCGGTCACTGCAGAAGAACACAGTATAATCGGCGGTCTGGGAGCGGCGGTGGCGGAATTCCTGGCAAGGGAGATGCCGCTGCCACTTGAGATGATAGGCACCATGGACACTTTCGGGGAATCAGGAACTCCGTCCCAGCTTTTCGAGAAGTACGGGCTTACTCCCGGCGACATCGCAGAGGCGGTGAAGAGGTCCCTGGAAAGAAAGATGGAGTTGAGAGAATGAAGATATTCATTGACACGGCAAACCTTGACATGATAAGAGAGATAAACAGCTGGGGGATCCTGGACGGGGTGACCACGAACCCCAGTCTTATAGCGAAGGAGAACACGGACACCCCCACAAGGGTCAAAGAGATAGCCAAGATCGTGGATGTTCCCATATCGGCGGAGGCTATGTCACTGGATGCGGAAGGCATGATCAGAGAGGGCCGCGAGTTATCTTCCATCCATCCCAATATCAATGTCAAGCTCCCCATGTGCATAGACTCCCTGAAAGCGACAAAAGTACTGTCCGAGGAAGGCATAGATGTCAACATGACCCTCATATTCTCGGCGCAGCAGGCGCTGCTCGCCGCAAAGGC
The DNA here is from genome assembly GCA_031254265.1 of Candidatus Methanoplasma sp. GTDB lineage: Archaea > Thermoplasmatota > Thermoplasmata > Methanomassiliicoccales > Methanomethylophilaceae > Methanoplasma. The sequence goes on along the minus strand of JAIRUV010000071.1, from coordinate 561 downwards.
CGGAGCGAGGTACGTGTCCCCGTTCGTCGGACGCCTTGACGACATAGGTATGTATGGGACGGAAGTTCTGAACCAGATAGTGGGAGTATTCTTCAACTACGGGTTCGAGACGGAAGTGATAGCGGCAAGCATAAGGAACCCCATACATGTCCTGGAAGCTGCAGCGGCCGGATGCGACATCGCAACGATACCGTACAACATACTGCAGCAGATGGTATCGCATCCCAAGACCGACGAGGGCATACAGAACTTCATAAAGGACTACGAGAAGTCCAAGAAATGATGTGGCGATATGCACGATGCGGCGATAGTGGGGGGAGGCCCCGCAGGGACGGTCGCCGCCGGCCTTTTGGCGAAGGACCACGATGTCGTTGTGATAGAGGAACACCCAGTGTCAGGTGTCCCGGCGCATTGTGCAGGTCTTCTGACAATGGATGTCATCGATATGCTGGAGGTATCTCCGGACATCCTGAACAGGATCTCCGGCGCCGATGTCATCTTTCCGGGCGGGGGAAGGTTCGAGGTCAGGTTCGGGAAGACGGCGGCGGTGCTCGTCGACCG
>JAIRUV010000023.1 GCA_031254265.1 Candidatus Methanoplasma sp. | reverse complement strand
CCTCAGCGATCTCTTTCTCCATCCTTTTTTGGGAAAGTTCCGCCGCCTTTCCGAACCCGACTATCCCGGGAACGTTGAGGGTGCCCGCTCTTCTCTTCCTCTCATGCGGCCCTCCGTGTATCATGGGAGTGAGCTTCACAGTGTTCTTCATGTAGAGCATCCCGATGCCTTTGGGACCATGGATCTTATGTGCGCTGGCACTGAGCAGGTCGATGTTCTCTTTCTCGACATCTATCGGCGTGTGGCCGAATGCCTGCACGGCATCCGTATGGAACAGTATCCCTTTCGAACGCGCGATCGCCCCTATCTCTTTTATCGGCTGTATGGTGCCGATCTCATTGTTCGCATATATTATTGAGATCAGGATAGTGTCTGGGCGGATCGCCGCCTTGAGTTCATCCATTTTTATGATCCCGTTGCTGTCAACACCGACGAATGTCGTCTCGAAACCGTCTCTCGCGAGGAACTCGCAGGTCTCCATCACCGCATGATGCTCGATCCCCGACGTTATGATGTGCCTCCCCTTGTCCTTCTTCATATATGCAACGGACTTTATCGCCCAGTTGTCGGACTCGCTGCCGCCGGATGTGAAATAGATCTCGTTGTCCTTGGCGTTGATGAGACCTGCTATCTTCTTCCTCGCATCCTCGCATGCTGTGCTGCAGCCGGCACCAAAAGAATGTATGCTTGAAGGGTTGCCGTATTTCTCTGTAAGATACGGCATCATTGCATCGAGAACCTCGGGCTTCAGCATCGTTGTGGCGGCATTATCCAGATAGATGGTTTTTTGCATTCGTTTCACCGTGTCGATAGTCTGTACCTATTTCATACCATTTTGATATGAATAGTACGGAAGTGAATTTCGCACTATAATAAGCTTTGTAAGACCCTTCGTTCGCGATATTGTCGGATTTGTTACGCAAAGGTCCAAATAACAAAGCTTATTTATTGAATGTACATTCAACGCACATCACGCAGGGGTAGTCAAGTCTGGCCAACGACGCAAGGTTGAGGGCCTTGTCCTTAGTGGTCCGAGGGTTCAAATCCCTTCTCCTGCACTACTTACTTTTTCAGTCTCACTGCTTAGAACACAGCCTTGCCCCCATTTCGAATGCCTTCTGGCAGTCGATGGGGAACTGTTCCGCCCTGACCGCGGCTTTGTGCTTCTCGTCGAAGTTGGACGCATAGTATCTGGAGTAGTCATCGAACTGATAATTATCGGCAGAGACGACATATTCGGAAGGGCCGTTCAGACGTTTCATGAGATTCTTGTTGGTCTCGAAGATGTACCGGTAGCCCACTGACTCCATCATGTCCGGAGGTATACCCATTGTGTAGACGAACCCGGTCGATATCCTGCCCTTGAAATTGGTACGGCTGGGGTTGTCATAGGAGACGTTCATGAACAGCAGGCGTTCCATGAACGATTTCATCTCGCCGGTGATATATCCTACGTATATCGGCGAGCCCATAAGGATGACATCGCAGGACATGGCCTTTTCCAGCACTTCGGTCAGATCGTCCTTCATTGCGCATTGTCCCTCAAAACCGCTGTCCTTCCTTTTGCAGAAGAAGCAGCTGCAGCACCCTTTGAAGTCAAGATCGTAAAGATGCACCGTCTCGGTCTCTGCGCCGGCGGATCCGGCACCTTCGAGGGCTTTATCCAGCAGTGCGTTCGTGTTCCAGTTCTTTCTCGGACTTCCGTTGACCGCGATCGCTTTCATGTTGTGACCTCTTGTCTCAGCGCTTCTTCCAGTAATCGACCCCGGCCTGCCCCATGGCCCTGACGTTCTCGTCCGGGCTTGCCTGCGGCGTTTCGCAGCCCGGTGCCAGAATGAATCCGCCGTTCCTTCCTGCAACGTCGATGATCCTGAAACACTCTTCCATTATGTTTTCAGGAGTACTGTCCAGTATCATGCGCACCGGGTCGATATTGCCCATGAGCGCCATCTTTTTTCCCGCTTTCTTCTTCGCTTTCTCGACATCAACCGCATGATCGAAGCTGAAACAGTCCACTTTCAATTCAGGAAGCATCAGCATAGTATCCAGGGTATTCCCGCATATGTGAAGGAACGACTGCACATCATGTTCCGCCTTCACATCGGAAATGACCTCCTTGAGCGCCGGATATGAGTATTCCCGGAACATGGCAGGGGATATGAGGTCCTCTGAGGATGTTGGGTCGGCCATCCACATGACCGTTGCGCCCGAATCGATCATCTTGTTCTGCATGGCGGTGACGAACGGCGCGGTCTTCTTCATTAGTTTTTTAACAATGTCCGGATCCATCATCGTCATCATGAGCATGTCCTCTGTCCCCATCATATAGCCCGCAGTTGTGATCGGCCCCCATGACAGCCCGCATATGTGCAGGTCCTCTTCCAGCATCCTGCTGGTCTCTTCCAGGCCGTTCACTATAACCCGTGTGAAGCTGGGGCATTCTTTGGCGACTTCGGGGTCGAAGAATGCCAGTTCATCGATGTCTTCCGCATCTTTTACCGGATGCTCTTTGATGTACCCATAGTCATCATCGGGGAACCTGACGTTCATGCCGAGATCTGCGAATGGGACCTGTGAGTCAAGAACGGGCTTGACAAAATCCGACAGTGTCTTCAGGGAGTAGTCGATGGAGACCCTTGCCGAGATCTTCGGGTCGCTCCTCGCCTGTTCCACCGTGAACCCGGCGCTTCTTGCGGCGGTGACCAGCGCAAAGTTGTTGACCGGTACCCTTTCGGTGACCTCGTGTTCCAAAGCAGCTCTGATGCGTTCGCGGTGTCCGGCGTCCTTCATTGTCATCCCTCGTTTTCGTTCAGTATGTCGATAACCGAGCCTGTGAGTTCCTCTGCAGTAGCAGTCCCTCCGACATCCGGCGTGACAGTCCCTTTAACATAGACGCACCTGACAGCTTTTCTAATTTTCTCCGCTTCGGACGGCATTCCGAGATGGTCCATTGCCATTGCGCCCGATAGTATCGCCGATGTGGGGTTCACCATTCCCTTCCCCGCCATAACCTGGTTCGGGCCGTGCATTGGCTCGAACAGTCCGGCGTGGTCGCCTATGCTCCCCACCGGCGTCAGATAACTTCCTCCCACCATCCCTGCAGCAACGCCGGCAAGGACGGTTCCGAACATATCGGTGGATACGATGACATCCATGGACTGCGGGCTCATGACAAGCTCTGATGCGGCCTCGTCGATCTCCATATCATCCAGATAGAAACCGGAACCGGTAAGCTCTTTATAGAAAAGGTCCACGAACATGCCGTTAAGCAGAGGGAACATACTGATCCTGTGGGCGCAGGTTATCTTCTTGCGCCCCATCATCGACGAGAGCTGCGCGGTCTTCCGGAAAAGTTTCTCGCAGCTTACCCTCGACAGGAAGTTATGGGTGTTGACACCTTCAAGGGATTCTGTCTCGATCACGTTCAGGATCGAATCGGGATTGCCGTTGACCACAAGAAGGTCCACTCCTTGCGTCCCGATGCTCCCGCACAGGGGGAGGAATTTCCTGACCACCGAATACAGGTTCAGCTGCTTCTTTAACTCTCTTACAGGATTCTGATAACTTCTGCCAGATGGCGGAATCACACCTCCCACGATTATGGCATCTACATCCATCGCCAGGCTCACGGTGTCCGCCGGCAGGTATTTGGATGTCTTGACATGCGCGGACCGGCCTATGTCGCCGTATATTATCTCTATCCTTCCTCCCGCCGCCTGTTCCAATATGCTGACGGCAGAGGCCGTCACCTCGGGTCCAACGCCGTCTCCCGGAAGAACCAATACCTTTTTTGTCATTATTCCTCAGATCCTGCTGATGACCCCTGCGTATATCATGGGACGGGTAATGGTGGCATCACCCTCCACGGTCATTTTCCTGGCATCGCTCTTGACCTTTCCCCATGACACTGCCTCCCTTATGCGTGCTCCGGACAGCGAGCCGTCGTATTCCTCGGCAGTTGTAAGATATATGCAATAATCGAGCCCGCCACGGAACTGGCTCCACCATATTACATGGTGTTTGGATATCCCGCCGCCGACGATGATCGCCCCCAGGGTCTTTGCCCCGTTGGTCATCTCGCTGAGCATCTGTTCGTCGGCGAAAAGATCTATGCGCAGCTTCCTGTGCGTCTGATAGTACATCCAGAGCTGGCATCCGAAGGATCCGTCGGTTATCCCCGGGACCACTACAGGAACACCCATCCTATGGCATTGGTAAAGGAGGCTGTCCTCATCCTTCATCCTGGAGCCCACAGCGTCGATTATCTCGTGGGTGGCCAGTGACTCCTTCTCTGCGAATATCTCTTCGAACATGGGCAGGAGGTTCTCTTCCAGGACCGCTCCGTAGCACTCGTCCGGGACCAGCACATTGCCCAGTCTGCTTATCTCGTATTCCTCTCTAAGCATCTCGTCGTCCATCATGAAGTCGCCCTTGTAATATTCGGCGTAGCTTCTGGATAGATCATGGTCCAGCGTTCCGCAGGTCGTTATGATGAGGTCCACAAGACCATTCCTGACCATGTCCACGATGATCCCCCTCGTTCCTGTCGCCATTATGCATGCGGGGAACGAAAGGATCCTCAGACAGTCCTTGTCCTTCACCATGGACTCTGCGATGTCCGTCGCGTCCGCCAGCTTCTGGGCGGTGAACCCTCCGGCCCCTCCCATCGCTCTCAGCAGCTGGTCCACTGTCATGTCTTTTTTCGCTTTGATGTCCTTGACCGGGATGAGTTCTAGATCTGCCATTTCAATGACCTGCCAATATTTTCCGCTCAGGTTTTGTTTTATTAAATAGTTTCGTCACATGTCTAACTATTGTCTTAATTGAGGAGTCTGTGAAAAGCAGTCTTATACATGCTCATG
>JAIRUV010000012.1 GCA_031254265.1 Candidatus Methanoplasma sp. | reverse complement strand
ACCGACATGTGCGATATCCCGGGGTTCCTGTCCGTTATCTCCCATCCTTTCTCGGAACGTCTCAGCTCTCCTCTTCCCGGGACCCCGTTGAAAGTCCTCAGCCCCTCTATGACCTGGCGGGAGGGTATCCCTATCCCGCGGCATGCTTCAAGCACGGCCTCGATGGTTTCAGTGTATTGAATATGCAGGTAGCTCCCTGGAAGTTCCAGATCATGCCTGCCGTCATATTCGATGGATATCTTTGCAGGCTTTCCTATCTCTGGCGTCTCGGACATCTCCAGCCTTCCTCCGAAACATATCAGGTCCCTGCGGTAACTTGACCATATATGGAACTCCGACCTCGGGACGATGTTCTTCCCGTCTGAGAATATGGAGGATTTCGCATCCGATGCCTTTCTGGTGTCTGCCGCTATGCCGTAATCCTCGGCAAGATTGGTTATCACCGTCAGTCCCGCCCTGCCGCTGCCTCCCAGGGACACCTCTGCTATCACCGTGTCATAACCTTCCGGGAACCTGAGTATGGATGTGGGGGCTATGCTTGCCTTTCCTGCAATGATGTGGTTTCCTTCCCTCCACTCCCCCTGGCCTCTTGATGTGTGCAGGAATATGCTCCTGCCGTCCAGCGCAAGTATGTGCGCCAACAGATAACAGAAGCTGGTCTTACCCTTAACGCCGGTCACCTCTATCCTCGATCTCCCGTCGGACAGTTCCCCGACCGCCTCATGGAAGTATTTCCTTTCGCTGTATGTCGCGCCGTTGAGGAAAGCGTCTGTACAGTGGACGGGCATCAGAAGCATATCATAGTGGCCATCTGGCACATTACTGTGGACAGCCACACCCATCCTCCTCAGCTCGGCCTTGACGTCATCTTTGGCCGTGCCGTAGACATCGACACAGTCGACGGAGTGTCCTCTCTTCATATATTCTTCCGCCAGGATCTCTCCGCCGTGCACCATGTCAAGTATCAATGTCTTCACGTTCGCGCCTTGCCTTCTATCTTATCTGCTATTATATCGGTGAGTCTCGGATCGCTTCCCACCGGCATTGCGTATTTCACTGTTACTTCGCGGCCATCCAGCACAAGTCTGTCCTCCGCCGCGCCGTCCCTCAGGTGTACCTTCTGCGGTACGTCGTGTTTAAGATGTGCTCCCAGCGATATGAACAGCGGCAGAACGATCACCTCCTCCATTCCGTTCGACACCATCTCGTCGAACGCCGTCTCGATGTGGGGTTCGTCGAACTCGTTGAAAGCGCATGCGACATTCTCATATCCCTTTTCCCTCAGCCGGTCTGCCTGGAACGTCACCGTCTCTTTGTTGAATGGAAGCCTGGAACCGTGTCCGATCACTATTATGCCCCTCTTTCCTTTGCCGCTGCTGAGCTCCTCTATCCTTTCCGACAGTATGTCCGCCAGTGCAGGGTCGTTGCCGAAGGGCTGCTCATATCTTATGTTGATCTTCTTTCCGCCCACTTCCACGACAGCACCGCCGGAACCATGCGGGATGCCGAGTTTTTCCGGGATGTCCCGGGTTATGTGGAGGCCGGAGGCTATGAAGAACGGGATGGCGACAACTTCGTCCACTCCGTCCGATGCCATATCCTTAAGGACATCATCCGCATGGGGGAGCGTTGTCTCGTTGAACCCTATGTATATGTTCTCGAAACCTTTTGCTTCAAGCCTCTTCTTCTGCTCTTCCATTACCCATTTGTTATAATTGTATCTGGACCCGTGCCCTATTATCATTATTCCTTTTTTCACGTTATACACCTGTCTGTGCCGAACGGCCGGTCCGCAGCAATTTATCGGACAATACGCATGCCCCCCTCTGAATCTGACGAAGATTCCAGTATCGCATCCGCCAGGCCGTCGTATATCGCGGAAAGAACAGAATTCGGATATCCTTCGACCACCGTCTTGCCTATCGACTCACACTGCTGGACAGTTCTGTCGCGGGGTATCCTCCTTATTATTTTAGTGCCGATCTCGGATGCCGCCTTATCGAGGATGCTGTCCTCGTCCTCGACGCCCCTGGAGTTCTGTATGATCCCTCTCAGCTCGGCATATCCGTCCCATTTGAGGTCTGAAATAGCCATCGCGATGTTGCTGGCGGCGTAAAGGGACATCATCTCGCCCGAGGATACTATGAAAACATCCTTCGCATAGCCGTTCCTTATAGGCATTGCGAACCCTCCGCAGACAACGTCGCCGAGAACGTCATATATCAGGATGTCCGGAGAAATCTTCTCGATCACCTTCTCCTTCTCCAGCTGCTCGAACGCTGCGATAATCCCTCTGCCTGCACAGCCGGTACCCGGCCTGGGGCCTCCGCATTCCGCGCAATAGCATCCTCCCGTACCTCTGAGGACCGCTTCTTCGGCCGAGATCCCTCCTTTCATTGCATCCAGGATGGTCATCGGGACCCTCCCGCCGAGAAGGAATCTGGTGGAATCAGCTTTGGGGTCGCACCCTATCTGCAATACTTTATACCCCTTCTTGGACAATGATGCGGTGATGTTGGACGAGACCGTGGACTTGCCTATCCCGCCCTTACCATACAATGCGATCCTCCGCATGATGTCACATAGCGGATACAATATTTAGTAATATTTATCGTCAATATTGTAATACTTGTCTGAATGCGGAAAGCACCATCTTCCTGACCGCGGCCTCGGTCAGGCATGTCTTGCGTGGATATGACTGTCGATATACAGAGACACAATCTAAGAACGGAGCCTATTCTTATGAAACCAATATATATTGTCTATATAGATACGTAAGAGCAACTAAAGAAGAGGAATGGGGGGCCTCTTGTGCCAAAAGGAAATATATTGAGATCGAAGGAATCGCGGAACATTGCATTCGCGTTCACGGTCATCGCTGTTTCATTCGTTCTTATCGCCGCAGCGACTTTCATTGCACAGGACGACAGGCAGGACCCGAGAGAGGGGAGAAATATAGAGCCAACGGTCCTTGTCAAGGACAATCTTGACAATGGGGACGAATACTCGCTCCGCCAAGTGATCGCCAGTGCAAAAGACGGCGACATAATTGCATTCGATCCGACTGTAGATTGGTTGAATAACCACATCGTGCTGAAGGGCGAGATCGCATTCAGTCAAAGCAACATCACCATCGACGGCGGAGGCGTCGTAACAATA
>JAIRUV010000113.1 GCA_031254265.1 Candidatus Methanoplasma sp. | reverse complement strand
TGGGTCCGTCCACGGAAAGACCGGCCTTAGAGTGACGCCTATCACAAGGGACGAACTGACAGGTTTCGATCCCCTCCGGGATGCCGTGCCGTCCTCGTATTCGGACGAACCCGTGAAGGTCACTCTGAAGAGGGATTACGAGTTCAGCATGAAGGGAGAACATTTCTCGCTCTCCGGAGAGACCGAGGTCCCAGAATTCGCCGCCGTTTTCCTTGTCGGAAGAAAAGCGGCAGACTACGGTCACCTTTCTGAGAGGAAAGAGTCCTTGTTCTGAAATTCCAAGTAAGATTTGTCTCGGAACAAAATAACTTATATAGTAAATTGCTAATAGCGTTAGCCAAAACACGGACTGAACAAAATGGATTACGACGACCTCACCCAGCAATTCATAAACAATATGCAAGCGATCAAAGTAGAGATCCACAAGGTGCGCATTCGAGACCATGTTCAGGGAGAGGCCTTTGTCCTATATTTCATAAAAAACTGTGCAGGCAGGGTCATTCCCAGCAAAATAAGCAACGCTATCGGCATCAGTTCGGCACGCGTCGCTGCTGCCCTGAACAACCTTGAGGGCAAAGGACTGATCACCCGAAGGATAGACGACGATGACCGGCGGAGGATCATCGTCGAACTCACGCCGAAAGGCGTGGATTATGTGGAAGAGCATCAGAAGGAGCATATCAGGAAGATGAGGAGCCTCCTTGTGCTGCTGGGTAAAGAAGACTCAGCGGAATTGGTGCGGATCATGGGGAAGTTGGCGGAGGTGCTTTCAAAGACTGGCCCCTGCGACCGCGGACCCGGCGCTGTCTGAAACGTATGCGTTTCCAGCGGACGCGGTTAGCAGAAGTGCCAGACATTTACAACATATTCAAAAAATAAGGTAATAACATGAATAACATCCTAAAGTACATCACACCGAAACAATGGGGCCTCATAGCTGTGATAGGCGTTCTCAACGTGGTCCAGGTCTGGCTTAACCTCAGGATCCCTGAGTACATGGCAGAGATAACACAGCTCATCCAGACCCCGGGCAGCTTGATGCAGGACATCTACACAGCAGGTGAATACATGCTCATCTGTGCCTTCATAAGCCTGGTGATGATCGTTCTGATATGTTTCCTCGCATCCAGGATAGCGGCATCGGTGTCGCAGAGGATCAGGGGTCTGATGTTCGAAAGGGTGGACTCGTTCTCGATGGGCGATATAAACAAATTCTCGATAGCGAGCCTCATCACCCGCTCGACGAACGATGTTACGCAGGTGCAGATGGTCCTTACGATAGGGTTGCAGCTTATAATCTTCGCACCTATGCTTGCGGCGTGGGCGTTCGCGAAGATCGCCACCAGGGGCTTTGAATGGACGCTTGCGACGGGTGTTGCGGCGCTCTTCGTGGTTCTGCTGTTCGTCGTAGTTATGCTTGCGGTGCTCCCGAAGTTCAAGATAATGCAGAAGCTCAACGATAACGTCAACGACGTTGCCAGAGAGAACCTTATGGGGCTTCCGGTGGTCCGTGCGTACAATGCGGAAGGCTATCAGGAGGCTAAATTCGAGAAGGCGAACGACGAACTGACGGCGACCAATCTCTTCACGACCCGCAGCATGGCTGTGATGATGCCTTTGGTCGGGGTGATCATGAACGTGCTTATGCTTTCCATTTATTGGATCGGTGCAGTGCTCATCAACGATGCCGCCCCTACCGAGATAACTCCTCTGTTCGCGGACATGATCGTGTTCTCGGCGTATGCGATGCAGGTCATGCTGGCATTCATGATGATCCTTATGCTCTTCATCTTCCTGCCGAGGGCCCAGGTGGCTGCGAGGCGCATATACGAAGTGATAGTGACAGAACCTTCGATAAAGGACGGGACGGTGGATGATCCCGGCAACGGCCTGAAGGGCGAGATCGAGTTCAGGAATGTGAGCTTCAAGTACCCCGGCGCAGTGGATTACGTTCTGAAGGACGTCAGCTTCTCGGCGAAGCGGGGAGAGACCGTCGCTTTCATAGGCTCTACGGGGAGCGGGAAAAGTACCCTCATAAACCTTGTCCCAAGGTTCTATGACGTGACCGAGGGCTCGGTCCTCGTGGACGGAATGGATGTCAGGGAATACAAGCTTGAAACGCTTTACAATAAGATCGGGTACATCCCTCAGAAAAGCGTGCTCTTCACCGGGACCATCGAGTCCAACGTGGCGTTCGGTGACAACGGAAGCGCGCCTCCGACGGAGGATGACGTCAGGGATGCCGTCAAGATAGCTCAGGGAAAGAAGTTCGTCGAGAAGATGGATGGAGGATACGATGCGGATGTCGCCAGAGGCGGCACTAACCTTTCCGGCGGCCAGAGGCAGCGCCTCTCTATAGCCAGAGCGATATGCAGAAAGCCGGAGATATACATCTTTGACGACAGTTTCTCTGCGCTTGATTACAAAACAGACCGTACCTTGAGGTCCGCTCTTAAGAAAGAGACGGCGGGCGTCACGAGCATGATCGTGGCCCAGCGTATCGGGACCATCATGGATGCGGATAAGATCGTCGTGCTCGACGAAGGAAGGGTAGTGGGCGAGGGAAGACACAAGGAGCTTCTCAGGACCTGCGCCGTATACAAAGAGATAGCCATGTCGCAGCTGAGCGCAGAGGAGTTGGCAATATGAGCGACGATGCGCCGAGAAAGCGGCGGGGCGGACCTCCAGGGGGCGGTCCCGGCGGCATGGGCGGCCCCGTGGAAAAACCGAAAGAGTTCAAGAAAACGTGGATGAAGCTTATCAGATACGGCAAGAACCATCTCCCGTTCGTAGTCGTGGTCATCATCATGGCATCGCTGGCCACAGCGCTGCAGGTCATAGGCCCCGACTACCTCAAGCAGATGACCGATGAGATCACGAACGTATTCATGCCGGGAGGCAGCGTGGACCTGGATGTAATCGGCATGATCGGCATGATACTCCTCTCATTCTATGCCGTGGCCGCGGTATTGACATTTATTCAGGGCTGGATCATGGCCACTGTGACACAGAAGGTGTCCAGACAGATGAGGACGGACATCTCGCGCAAGATCAACCGCTTGCCGTTCCGTTTCTTCCAGAAGAAGAGTTACGGCGATGTCCTGAGCCACCTGACGAACGACGTCGACACCATAGGGCAGTCTCTGAACCAGAGCATAACCACGCTCGTGTCGGCGATAGCCATGCTCGTGGGCTCCGTGATAATGATGTTCTACACAAGCTGGATGATGGCGCTGACAGCTGTGTTGTCGACCTGTGCCGGCTTTTTGCTGATGGCCGTCATTGTCAGGAAATCCCAGAAGTACTTCGCCGCACAGCAGGACGATCTCGGCAACATGAACGGTCATGTGGAGGAGGCGTACACCGGACACACTGTCATCAAAGTATACAACAGCGGCAAAGAGTTCAAGAGGACATTCGAGGAGATCAACAAAAAGCTGTATGTCAGCGGATGGAAGTCCCAGTTCATATCGGGGCTGATGTGGCCGCTTATGTCTTTCATAGGCAACTTCGGGTATGTGATGGTCTGCATCGTCGGTGCCATACTGACAATGGACGGCACGATATCCTTCGGAGTGATAGTCGCATTCATGATCTATGTGCGGCTGTTCACGCAGCCCCTTTCGCAGCTGGCACAGACTGCGACCATTCTCCAGAGGACCGCTGCCGCGAGCGAGCGCGTGTTCGAGTTCCTGGACGAAAAAGAGATGGACGACGAGAGCCAGAAAGTGAAGCGCATAACCGACCTGAAGGGGGACGTGGAGTTCAGGAACGTAAGGTTCGGGTACACTGAGGACAAGACGGTCATCCACGACTTCTCGGCAGATGTGAAGGCAGGGCAGAAGATAGCCATCGTCGGCCCCACCGGAGCAGGGAAGACCACGCTGGTCAACCTGCTTATGAGGTTCTATGAGATCGACGGCGGCCAGATACTGCTTGACGGCACTCCTATCTCTGAGGTCCCGCGGGAGGACGTGCACGACCAGTTCTGCATGGTCCTGCAGGACACCTGGCTCTTTCGGGGCACGATCAAAGAGAACATCAAATACTCGAAAGAGGGCGTTTCCGACGACGATGTGGTCAATGCCTGCAAGACCGTGGGCCTTCACCACTTCATACAGACGCTGCCCGGCGGATACGACACCGTGCTGGACGAGACGACGAACCTCTCAGAGGGGCAGAAACAGCTGCTGACCATAGCGCGCGCCATAATCAAGGACTCGCCTCTGCTCATATTGGACGAGGCCACCAGCTCTGTGGATACACGTACGGAGCGCATAGTGCAGGCGGCAATGAACTCGCTGATGAAGGGAAGGACATCATTCGTCATCGCGCACAGACTGTCAACGATCAAGGACGCAGATAAGATCCTTGTGATGAGAGAAGGAGACATCATCGAAAGCGGAGACCACGAGGAACTGCTGGCACAGGGCGGCTTCTATGCCGAGCTGTATAACAGCCAGTTCGAGATGGCCTGACCCGGCATCGGGGAAGCGGGCGGCCGCATATGCTTGATACGGCCTCCCGCGGCATTTTATTTTTTTACCAAACCTTTATTAATTAAATATAACTCCCGAACATCATGAAAGCATTCCGTGTGGTAGGTTCGTATGCTGACCCCAGGAAAAAAAGGCAGCCTTTCTCTATCGAGGTCTCCGCAGAGGACGAGGAGGCATGCAAGGAGAGGGTGCTCTCCACTCTCGGCAGCAAACACAGGCTCAAAAGATGGGAGATCGACATCACAGAAATGACCGAGCTCTCTCCTGATCAGATAACGAACCACATTGTGAAATACGAAGTCGGGGCATGAAAATGGACGACAACGAGCTTCGTCAGGCGATGGCGGTGCTTGACACCTACTCTGCCCAGTTGGAGGCTCTTAACAGACAGGTGAGATTGCTCCAGATATCCCTTGAGGATACAGTCAGGGCCCGTGATTCCTTCAAAGCCCTGGCCAATGCTGAAGAGGGCGACGAGATACTCATTCCGGTCGGAGCGTCCTCCTTCATACATGCGAAGGTGACCGGTAAGAAGAAAGCGATAGTCGGCATCGGGAACAGGTTCTCGACCGAGAAGGATCTGGATGAGGCTGCGGGATTCATGGACGTTAACGCTAACGAGATCTCTGCCGCCCTCAGAGAGACCATGGGCACTCTCGGCGAGATAGAAGGGATGGCCTCGGAACTCAGTGCCGTTAT
>JAIRUV010000032.1 GCA_031254265.1 Candidatus Methanoplasma sp. | reverse complement strand
GTGCAGTCGATGTCGAAAAGACACGACACCATTGCCAGGGCAGTCCCCCACTGCCCTGCGCCCGTTTCCGTGGTGAGGGTGTGGATGCCTTCCTTCGCATTGTAGTATGCCTGTGCAAGAGCGGTGTTGCCTTTGTGGCTTCCGAGAGGGCTTATGTCCTCTCTTTTGAAGTATATCTTGGCCGGGGTCTTGAGGTGCTTCTCAAGCCTGTATGCCCTCTGGAGAGGCGCGGGCCTGTTCAGATAGACCAGATTATCCCTTACTTCCTCAGGGATGTTTATGTAGCGTTCGGTCGAACCTTCCTGCCTTATGATCTCTTTGCAGAAGATCGCCTCGAAGTCCTTCGGTTCGGCGGGTTTCATTGTGCCAGGGTTGAGCGGAGGTTCCAATTTCCCTATGTCTGCTACCAGGTTGTACCATTTTTTAGGTATCCCTTCTGGCGGCAGATCTATCCTTATGTCTTTTGGGATTGCCATGATTGGATGATTGTGTCCATCTATTTAATATTAAGTACATTGATGTATATTATTATACATTATACATGCTGTGCAATAATCTTGTGCGTTCACACTGCTGAGGGCATCTTGTGTATTGTTTTGTGACGTTTGAGTCGTAATTCATCAAAAATGAACGTTTTTAGCACACCCTTTAAATAGTACCCCTGCGTTCAACTATTGGTTAGTAACTAATGGTTAACAACTATGTGATAGTATGAACGGCATTGATATGATCCTGTCTGTTGTTGAGAACCCTACGAGGCGCAGGATACTCATGGCGCTTGTCAGGGAGCCGCATTATCCTTTGCAGCTTTCAAAGGAACTGGGGATAAGCCAGCAGGCAGTGGTGAAGAATCTGGATATCCTTGAGAGGAGCGGGCTGGTGGAAAGCCAGAAAGAAAGCAGCGATAAGGGCCCATACAAAACAGTCTACCGTCCGGCCTCCGAATTCACTTTGACGATAGACATGCGCAACGGCATGTTCAGGACCACCCTTTCAGAGCCTGAGGGCCATATGGCGGTCCAGGATATCTACGACATGGGGCTTGAGGCGGTCAGAGAGAATCTGTCGGAGATCGACAGACAGATCAACGAATTCGACAAATTAAGAGAGATGATGATAGAAAGGCGCAACATAGTGATCAGTTCGTTCATGAACAGTTCCGTGGTGAGCGAGCTGGACTACTTCGGAAGGAGCATGCTCTACTGCATGCTGAACTCGCCCGGCCTTGATGTGGAGAGGGTCTCGCAGGAGATGGGTGTCCGGGAAGACAGGATGGCCAGGGTGTTGGATGATATCGAGAATAAATGCAGAGATGCAAGGAAAGAGGATGAAAAATGAGCAGTGACAAAGCGATCAAGGTCGCGGAATTGAAGCCTGGAGAGACCGGAAAGGGCATAGCGAGGCTGGACCCTGAGCTTATGGATATCTTCGAACTCCGGGCAGGCGACATCATTCAGATAGATGGTACGAAAAAGACGGTCGTCAAGGTGCTGAGGGGGACCCCTGAGGATGCCAACCGCGGAATAATACGGATAGACGGTTCCACAAGGCGCAACGCCGGAACCTCCATAGACGAACGGGTGGGGATAAAGAAGATCTTTGCAAAGACCGCAAGTAAGATAGCATTCTCGCCGACCGAAGAGCTCAGGCTTCAGGGAGGAGAGGAATATCTCAGCAAAGTGATGGAAGGGAGGGCGTTCGCGAGAGGCGATGTGCTCACCATGAACGTGATGGGCAACAAGATCGATCTTGTTGTAACATCGTTCTCCCCTTCCGGGGATGCCGTCGTCATGGCAGCCGATACAGAAGTGAAGATCTCCGAGAAACGGGCATCTGCGACAGACATGGAGGTCCCTCAGGTCTCATACGATGATCTGGGCGGACTGAGCAACGAAGTGGCGAAGATCAGGGAGATGATCGAACTCCCTCTTAGGCACCCGGAATTGTTCAAAAGACTTGGCGTGGAGGCTCCCAAAGGGGTGCTTCTTCACGGCCCTCCCGGGACGGGCAAGACCATGCTGGCCAAAGCTGTTGCCGGGGAGACCAGCAGCAACTTCATTTCGATCGGAGGGCCGGAGATCATGAGCAAGTTCTACGGCGAATCGGAAGGTAAGCTGAGAGAGATCTTCAAAGAGGCGGAAGAGAACGCTCCGAGCATCATATTCATAGACGAGATAGACTCGATCGCACCGAAGAGGAATGAGGTCACGGGCGAGGCGGAAAGGCGCATTGTGGCGCAGCTGCTCTCCCTGATGGACGGTCTGACCTCTAGAGGGAAGGTCGTGGTCATAGGCGCGACGAACAGACCGAATTCCATAGACGAGGCCCTCAGAAGGCCGGGGAGGTTCGACCGGGAGATCGAAATAGGGATCCCGGACAGGAACGGGAGGCTGGAGATACTGCAGATCCACACGAGAGGCATGCCGCTTTCGGAGGATGTCGACCTGAAGAGACTGGCGGACCGCACCCACGGTTACGCCGGGGCCGACATCTCTGCGCTCTGCAAAGAGGCGGCGATGGCGGCCCTGAGGCGCATACTGCCGCAGGTCGATCTGGAGACCGAGGAGATCCCAGTGGACATACTGGATATGATCTCCGTGACGAAGGACGACTTCAAAGAGGCGCTGAAGGACCTTCAGCCTTCGGCACTGAGGGAGGTGCTGATAGAGAAACCCGATGTGAAGTGGGAGGACATCGGCGCGCTGGAGTCCGCGAAGCAGGAGCTGAAGGAAGCCGTCGAATGGCCGCTGAAGTTCGGGAAGGTGTTCGAACACATGAGCGCCAAACCTCCTAAGGGGATACTGCTGTATGGCCCGCCCGGAACCGGCAAGACGATGCTAGCAAAAGCTGTGGCGACGGAGTCGGAAGCGAACTTCATCGCGGTGAAAGGGCCCGAGTTCCTCAATAAGTGGGTGGGTGAGTCGGAAAAGGCCGTGAGGGAAACTTTCAGAAAAGCCAGGCAGGCATCGCCCTGCGTGATATTCATGGATGAGATCGACTCCATCGCGCCGGAAAGGGGGACGGGAAGCGACAGCAACGTCACAGAGAGGGTAATATCCCAGATGCTGACTGAGCTCGACGGCCTGGAGTCCCTGAATGACGTGGTCGTGATCGCGGCGACGAACCGCCCCGATATAATGGACCCTGCCCTGCTGAGGCCAGGAAGATTCGACAAGAGCATATTCATAGGCCCGCCCGACCATAAGTCGAGAACTGCCATCTTTGAGATACACACGAGAGGAAAGCCTTTGGCGGACGATGTAGACATCAAAGAACTGGCACAAAGGACGGAAGGATGCACGGGCGCGGACATAGCGGCGATATGCAACGAGGCTGTCATGACGGCGGTCAGACGCATCATAAAGCCGGGGAAGGTCCCCACAGATGAGGAGATAGAAGATTGCAAGGTCGGCATGGCAGATTTCGTCTAGGCATTCGACAAGTTCGGACCGCAGGCGGCACAGAAACTCAAAGAATACGGATATCAGGCAAAAGGAGACGGCGTATATAGTTACAGATGATATTTGGGACAGTTCCTTCGGATTAAGCTTCGAAACAATGACAAAACGGGTGGAGACGTTGGAAATACTGTTTTATATAGAAGAACAACCTCCTTCTATATTATGAGCAGAGAGGAACTTATCAACACCACCCGCGCCATACTGGCAAAGGCAGGGTTCAACATATCCTCATCGCTTAATCTCCGCAGCATATGTTTCGATATCGTCGGAAGGAAGGACAGCACTCTGCTGATAATCAAGGTCCTCAGCAATGTAGACGCCTTCTCCAGAGAGAATGCAGAAGACATGAAGGTCCTTGCAGAGGCCCTCGGGGCAACGCCCTTGCTAATCGGCGAGACATCCAGCTCCGGGCCTCTCGAAGCTGGTATAGTTTATTCGAGATTCAACATACCGATAATATCAAACGAGACCCTCGGCGAACATCTGCTGGAAGAGGTCCCGCCGTTCATATTTGCGGCACCTGGCGGCCTCTATGTGAAGATCGACAGCGCCCTCCTTAAGAACATCAGGGAGACCAGCAAGATAAGCCTCGGTGCCCTGGCGGAGAGCGCCGGGGTCTCCAGACGCACGATCCAGATGTACGAGTCTGGGATGGGGGCGATGATCGATGCCGCAATGAGACTTGAGGAATTCCTTCAGGTGCCAATAATAGCGCCGCTCGATCCGTTTGATTATAAAAGTGAAAAGAAGCCGGAAGAATATGAGGTCACAGGCGACAGGAGGACCGAGTCGAACTCACTGAACCATCTCCTTGAGATCGGGTTCGCAATAACTCCGGTCACGAAGAGTCCCTTTGAAGCCATCACAAGAAGCAGACGGACCATAATCCTCACCGGACTCGGCATTGACGAGGAAAAACTCGTCCAAAAAGCCATAATAGCGTCGGAGATCTCAAAGATAGCAGGCAAACACTCCCTTGTGATAGTTGAAAGGAAGCGCAATGCCGAACACATAGACTCGACCGCCGTGGTAACAAGCGAAGAGCTCAAAAAGATAGACGATCAGGACACCCTGACCGACCTGGTACTTTCAAGGAGCATAAAGAAATGATCTCCATAGATGTCGGAGGGTGCAGGGTCGACCTCCTTCCGGTCGTAAAAGGCCTTGTTTCTGAAGCAGAGAAGATCAGAGAAGCATACGGGAAGTACGAAGCATACTCTGCTGCGTTGGGCATCGAGGAGATAATGGCAATAAAACGCCGGGAGGAGATCGAAGACATACAGGAGCTGAGCGAGATCGACATGGTATATGTTCATCACCTGTCGAGGTTCGGAGAGATAGAGTCCCCCGCACCGGCGTTCTGCGAACTGATAGACCTCTGCTCAAAGGACTCCGTAGAGGTCATACCCCTCGACATGAACAATGAGGAGTTCACCGAGATGTATATCGCCACAGTGAAGACGCTGGAGTTCGTGAAAGAGCACCGGCTTGCGAAGAAAGGTATGAAACGCAGCTTCGATATGTCATCCCCGGAGTCATTTGTCATATCCTGGGACCTTTACCTGAACAGGGTCAAAGGATATGACAGAGTAAGCAAAAAAAGAGAGGAGTACATCGCATCGCAGATCAAGGATATAGCAAAATACAGGCGTTCCCTGCTTGCTGTGATCGAAGTGGAAAGAATAAATAACATCGTCGAACATATCAAAATATGAACGATGGGTGCCCCCGCTGCAGAGGGTTTGCGGCGGACGGAAGGTCATTCTGCGGTGCGTGCGGCCGCTCTCTCAGGGACGACGGAGGGCGTCCTAATTTCGTTGTCTATCAACCGGTGCGCGGTCCGCACGTGGCGGCCGAGCCTGAACGGGCAAACCGGCACGGCCCCCTGAGCATCATACTTCTGATAACGTGCATCTTCGTTATGTTCATCGCTGTTTTCGAGATGATCGCGCTTCTGGTGAACCACCCCAACATCCTTGACTTCCTGTCCGGTAAGTCATTTGGTTTCTTCCTGCTTCTGCCTTTCCCGGAAGTTGTATTCAGACTGGACGGGACGATGCTGCAGCTGTATTGGTTATTCGTTGTTGCCGCCCTCATTGCATGCGTCATACATACTCTGCGGAAATTCGCCAGGGCCGCGCGTTCCGGAGGCATCTCGAGACCAGACGCGGTCGAGAACACTGCCGGCATGTGGATCGGTATCTTTTTGAGTGCCATGCTCTTCATCAATTTCGTCGTCTCGTTCGTATTGATCTCAGCAGGCGTTGAGATGACGGCCCCTGACTTTGGGGATAAAACAGAAATGATGTTCCTGCTGGCAGATGCGGCGTTCTGGGAGGAGATCGTTTCCCGCCTGCTTATAATAGGGTTGCCGATGGCCGTGATCTCGCTTATCGTCACCAGGAAAAAGGAGTCCTTGAAATGCCTGTTCGGCGGCTTCGGGATGAGTATGACCGCGGTGGTCCTGATCGTTATATCGGGAGCGATTTTCGGCATGGCGCACTACGGCGGCTGGGACAATCAGGCCTGGAAGGTCCTCACGGCAGGGATAATGGGTGCCTTCCTGGGATATGTGTTCGTGCGTTTCGGACTGTATGCGTCGATCCTTCTGCACTTCATCACCAACTACCTCTCGTCATTCGAATGGATGGGGTTCGGCGGCATCGATGTAATAATAACACTGCTCCTCATGTCCCTTGGATTTGCCGCCTTGATCTACATGGTTATAAGAACATCGGAATACGGAAGGAACAAGGAGCTCCCTAATTTCCGGAACAGCTACGTCAGGAATAGTTGACAGAGCGCTGTTTACTATGGTACGGTCTACTTAAGTAAATCTTTGCATCGAAATTCTCATTTCGTCTGCCGTATCAGGCCTTCCAAGCGCTTTTTTGACAGGATCGCCGACTCCATGTTCCGGGATTCGATTATGTAGTCGCCTTTGTATCCTTTAAGCCTGGAAAGCACTTTTTTGAAGTCGATGTTCCCGTCCCCGATGGTCAGGTGGGCATCCCTATCGCCCATGTTGTCATGGATGTGGACGTTCACTATCCTATCTCCGAAAACATCGATGAACTCTCCGATCGGCCCCACTGTATTGGCATGGCCTATGTCAAAACAGATTGCCAGTTCCGTATCCTCTATCAGGCTGAGGAGACCGTCGGGGGTCTGCCCCATCATCATTTCGAATGACGGCATGTTCTCCACCGCCGCCGTCACCCCATACTCCGCGGCCCGTTTATCTATCCTCTTCAATGAGTCTCCCGCCAGCTCTTTGGATCTGCTTTTCATATCATACAGAACAAAGGAGTATGTTCCGGGGTGGACCGTCACCTTGTCGATCCCCATCCTGTTCGCATGTTCCATGGTCCGGACCATCTCGTCAACGGATGTCTCCCTTATCCGGTCATTGAATGCCGCGATGTTTATGTTGTCTATCGGTGCGTGTATGGAATATCTCATGCTGTAGGAGCCTTTGATCTCATTGAATCTGGAAGAGAACTTGGTGATGTCGTTCTTTGCTTCCGAGAATATCTCCCACAGTCCGAAATCCTTTGACACCATCTCCATTATATTTTCTGGGTCATCCGCACTGAACTGTGTGCATGACATCCCTATCATGCTCTTACCTCTTCACCGTCCACCGTTCTTGGCGCAATGCGGTCTATGACCGACTCCGGGTCTTCAGAATCGATGGACATCTGCAGCGTTCCCAGTATGGTCTTCGGCTCGGTGAATGATACTTTTCCTACAAAGGCGACCTGTTTGTTCATGTGCAGCGTGATCGTCCCGCCCCTGATCCCTTTGAACATCATCGATCTTGTGCTGTCCAGTATCTTCTGTTTTCTGATCAGGTCGCAGAATCTATCCGTGCCCGCCTCCCCCTCGAACCCCCGGTCCGTCTCTTCGAGCGATGCGTCCGGAAATATGTTCAGGACCGCCTTCCTTACCTTTTCCTTATCTTCGCTGGGGAATACTCTGCAAGATATCCGAACGATGACCATGACACGTGCAGGCGTTGTGCGTATTTAACCTCCTTCACAGGCCGTTTTTCTGGCGTTTTGGAAATGTTAAAAGATTATTTAGTGAGGTAGAGTATATGGGTTGCAATGAGGTCAGAGGTCCTTAATGCAGCGGCTAGGAGGAATATATTCTTCTCTCCTGATGCGTTAGAGGTAGTGCTCTCCAACTCTGACCCCCTGGCATTTGCCAACACCATCCTGACATCGCTTTCAGAAAGTTCCATGTTCATTGAGAAGAAGGATATCATAGGATTCATTGCCGGAGATGTTGCAGTGGAAGCGGAGAGGGTGCCTGCCGCCCCCAGGAACAAGAAGCATGGAGACATGATCGTCGCTCCTGGAACGGATATTACGGGGGATTCGACCTGCGAGGGCAAGATCAACGACTTTGCGGCATACTTCAAGAACAGATTCTTTATTTTGAAGAGGATGATCGAAAAAAGAAGGGACTTCGGAACATCGGTCCCGATATCAAGGGCTGTGACCCTCGGAAGAGAGACCCAGATCGTGGGAATGATATACGAAAAGAAAGAGACCAAGAACGGCCACACCACTCTCTCTGTAGAGGATGAGACCGGGACCTGCACCGTACTTCTCTCTAAGGACTCCCCGTGCTCCGGAGAGATGTATGTCAATGACGAGGTCATAGGAATATCCGGAAAAACTTCGGCAAGAGGGGACCTGTTCATAGCCGATAAGATATTCAGGCCGGATGTTCCGGCGGGGCGCACATGGGTGCCATCGGATTCTGTTTCATCGGTCGCCTTCCTTTCAGATATACATATCG
The DNA here is from genome assembly GCA_031254265.1 of Candidatus Methanoplasma sp. Classification (GTDB taxonomy): domain Archaea; phylum Thermoplasmatota; class Thermoplasmata; order Methanomassiliicoccales; family Methanomethylophilaceae; genus Methanoplasma. Next base: position 8,618 of record JAIRUV010000032.1, on the reverse strand, counting down.
GGAGTTCCACCTTCCTTGACAAAGAGTGGAAAAAGATGACAGACTGGCTGAAGGCCAACTCCTATGACATGGACCTGGACTATCTGGTGCTGCCGGGAGATGTGGTCGACGGCATTGGGATCTTCCCTGGACAGGAGGAGGAACTCCTCATCGCAGACATATATAAGCAGTATGAGAAGCTCGGAGAGTACCTCAAAGACATACCCGACCACATCAAAATAGCGGTCCAGCCGGGAAACCATGACGCGGTCAGGCTCGCCGAGCCGCAGCCGGCGCTGAACAGGATATTCACCAAGAGCTTTGATTCCAATGTCATAATGGCAGGAAATCCTGTCAGTTTCGAGATAGAGGGGAGGACTATCCTCTCCTACCACGGAAAAAGCATTGATGACTGGATAGCGAGCGTGCAGCGGCTGAATTATGATGATCCGATCACCGTTATGAAGGAGATGCTTGTCAGGCGTCATCTTTCTCCTATGTACGGCGGAAAAACGGCGATGGCGCCCGAGAAGAAGGATTATCTTGTCATTGAGAAAGTGCCGGACATCTTCGTGTCCGGCCATGTCCACGGTGCGGGGAAGATGGATTACAGAGGCGTGAAAGTAATAAATGCATCAGCATGGCAGAGCCAGACGGAATATCAGAGGGCGCACAACTTCAACCCGAACCCCGCCATAATGCCTGTCGTCCACCTTGGCACAGGTGCCGTAAGGATGATGGATTTTATAAAATGAAAAAAGATTTTTTTTAAGTGGTTTAGGCGTAAAGGAAGATCAGGACCATCAGGACGAACCCCAGAATGAGCATCAGGTACGCTGTGACCCAGATAAAGGTGAAGAGCCTTTTCAGTTTTTTCGGATCCTCCCTTATTCCTTCCACGCGTTCCTTCAGCGGTTTCACTCTGCGGCCTCTCCTTTCTTTTTCAGGTGTTTGAGACGGGTCGTATTCTCCCTTTCCATCTCTTCGAGACGGAACTTGACGAACCTCTCCGATTCTTTGAGCTCAGGTATGATCTTGTACTCGAGAGCGTTGACCCTTCTCTTGGTCTTCTCGATCTCGTCCAGCAGCTTCTTCATAGTGGTCTCGATCTCGGCCGCTCTCACCAGCGTATCCAGGAGTTTCTCGAACGCCAGTGCGGCCTCCTCGATATATACGGAGGTCTCGATCACACCGTATCCTTTCTCGGTCATCTTGGTGTGGATCGTGGTGGCCTCAACCTTGGGGACCATCATTCCCATGATGCTTTTGCTGCCGAGTTTGACCTGCGGCTCTGTCTTGAGCGCATAGGCTGCGCTCTTGACGGCGATCTCTCCCTCGGCCGCCCTTGCGATGGTTATCCTCTCCATCGCCGCCTCATAATCGGATGTGACACCTTTACGCATCTTCCTGGCCTTTTCCAGGACCTCGAAGAACTCGATGATAAGGCCGTCCCTTTTCATCTTCATGATCTTGTATCCGCTTTGGGACAGTTTGATCTTCCTCTTGAGGTCCAGAAGGACCGAACGGTTCGGAGTGATGTCTTTGGTTCCCATCTGGCTCACTTCTGCAGGTACTTCTCGATGTACTTACGGTCGATCCTTGTCAGCTGGTCGATGTCAAGCTCCCTCAGTATCTCCCAGGAGATGTCAAGGGTCCTTTCTATCGAGCGGTCCTCGTCAAGTCCCTGACGGACGACGCGGTCCTCGAAGAGGTCTGCAAAGTCCAGGAACTTCCTGTCCTTGGCCGACAGCGAATCCTTACCGACGATGGCCACCAGGCCGCGGAGGTCCTTTCCTTCGGCATACGAAGCATACAGCTGGTCGGACACCGCCTTGTGGTCCTCACGGGTCTTGCCCTTCCCCACGCCTGAGTTCATCAGACGGCTCAGGGACGACGAGACGTTCACCGGAGGGTAGATGCCGTTACGGTGGAGTTCCCTTGAAAGAACGATCTGACCTTCGGTGATGTATCCTGAAAGATCCGGGATCGGATGGGTTATGTCATCTCCGGGCATCGAAAGGATGGGGATCTGGGTGATCGACCCTTTCTTGTCCTTGATCCTTCCCGCACGCTCATACAGCTGTGCGAGGTCGGTGTACATGTACCCTGGATATCCACGCCTTCCTGGAACCTCTTCTCTTGCGGCTCCCACCTGGCGCAGCGCCTCGCAATAGTTGGTTATGTCGGTCATTATTACAAGGACCTGCATTCCCAGCTCGAAGGCCATGTATTCCGCCGTGGTCAGCCCGAGACGCGGTGTGACGATACGCTCGACCGCAGGGTCATCTGCGAGGTTCAGGAAGACCACCGCGTTCTTCAGTGCGCCGGTCCTCTCGAACTCCTTCATGAACATCTGCTTCTCTTCGTTGGTTATGCCGAGTGCGATGAACACCACTGCGAACTCCTCGTTCTCTCCGAGGACCTTCGCCTGCCTTGCGATCTGCAGCGCGATGTCGTTGTGCGGAAGACCCGAACCGGAGAATATGGGAAGCTTCTGGCCCCTGACCAGTGTGTTCATCCCGTCGATGGTGGATATGCCGGTCTGGATGAAGTCCGCCGGACTGTCCCTTGCCCACGGGTTGATGGCCGCTCCCACGATGTCGAGTTCCTTGTCGGGGACGATCCTCGCCCCTCCGTCAAGGGGTTCTCCAGCTCCTGTGAGTACCCTTCCGAGCATGTCCCTTGCAACAGGCATCTTCATGGTTTCGCCCAGGAAGCGTACCGACGCCTGCCGGTCTATGCCTGTGGTGCCTTCGAATATCTGGACCACCACTATATCGTCTGAAGTGTCCAGGACCTGGCCTCTCTTCACTGTTCCGTCGGAAAGCCTTACGCTGACCATCTCCTGGTAGCCGACGGGCTCTGTCTTCTTAACGAAGACCAGCGGCCCCGCTATCTGAGATACGGTCTTGTACTCCTTGGATACTTTTGATTTTGCCGCCATATTCTCACGCTCCTAATCCTTTGAACTGTGTTTCCATGTCCTTTGACACTGCTTCCAGCTCCGAATCGACGTTCTCTTCGTACTTGGCCTGGTTGAACCTCTGCCTCACCGGCAGGTATGCGATCTTGTCCACCTGCACACCTGTCGCGAGGGCATTGGCCGCCAGGTCCGAGTATTTCTTGATAAGGGTCATCATGACATACTGCCTGCTTATCGGGCAGTACGAGTCCACCGGGTGGTAGGCGTTCTGCTGCAGGTATATCTCACGTATCATCCTGGCAACCTCCAGCGTCATCTTCTGCTCATCCGGCAGAGAGTCTGACCCAACCATCTGCACGATCTCCTGAAGCTCTGATTCCTTCTGGAGGACCTGCATGGCCCATGCCTTCAGCTCGGGGAAGTCCTCTGCGACGTTCTTCTTGTACCAGCTGCCCAGCTGTTTGTCGTACATTGTGTACGAGGTCAGCCAGTTGATCGTCGGGAAGTGCCTCCTCTCCCTCAGCTTGGTGTCAAGCGCCCAGAACACACGGACTATACGCAGAGTGTTCTGCGTGACCGGCTCGGACAGGTCTCCTCCCGGAGGGGACACCGCCCCGATGACCGATATTGATCCGGTCTCTCCGCTCAGAGCCTTTGCGCGGCATGCGCGCTCGTAGAACTCCGACAGACGCCCTGCCAGATATGCGGGGTATCCCTCTTCTCCGGGCATCTCCTCGAGCCTCGACGATATCTCACGCATGGCCTCTGCCCACCTTGAGGTGGAGTCTGCCATAAGGGAGACATCGTATCCCATATCCCTGAAGTACTCTGCGATAGTGATGCCTGTGTAAACGGAAGCCTCCCTTGCCGCCACGGGCATGTTCGATGTGTTCGCGATCAGGACCGTCCTGTTCATAAGGGATTCGCCGGTGGTCGGATCGACCAGTTCGGGGAATTCCGTAAGAACCTCCGTCATCTCATTGCCGCGCTCGCCGCATCCTATGTATACCACTATCTCTGCGTTGGAATATTTGGCCAATGACTGCTGTGTGACCGTCTTCCCGGTGCCGAATGCGCCGGGGATCGCCGCTGCCCCTCCTTTAGCAAGGGGGAACATGGTGTCCAGCACTCTCAGCCCCGTGACCAGCGGTATGTCCGGCTGGTACTTTTCCATGACGGGCCTCGACAAGCGGACCGGCCATTTCTGCATCATGGTCACTTCCTGTCCGCCGACCTTCGCCACAACATCCTCCACAGTGTGTTTTCCGGCAGATATGTTGCTTATCTTTCCTTTCTTAAATGTGGGAGGGACCATGATCCTGTGGACCATCGGGCCTTCCATGACAGTACCTATCACCTGTCCTGCCTCGACCTCTTCACCATTCTTGACAGTGGGGCTGAAATCCCACTTCTTCTCTCTGTCAAGTCCAGGCGCGGAAACACCGCGGAAGATGTAGTCTCCCATTTTGTCCCTGAGCACGGGAAGGGGCCTCTGTATCCCGTCGTAGACGGAAGTAAGAAGTCCCGGACCGAGTTCCGCGACAAGAGGGAGCCCGGTATTTGTGACCGGCTCTCCGGGTCTGACACCCGAAGTATCCTCATAAACCTGGATGATAGAGTAGTCGCCTACGATCTTGATGACCTCGCCCATGAGACCTTCGTTCCCTACCTGTACGACATCGTACATCTTGGGAGTGATCCCTGTTGCCGTCACCACAGGACCTGCGACCCTGTAGATTACACCTTCAGTGCTCATTTATTCATCCTCTGTTTTGTATAAATCGACGCCAATTGCTCTCCTGACCTTCTCGCGGAGGTCACTCTCGTCCCCGCCCACTGGTACGACCACGGGCTGGATCGAATCCATGACCTTCGTCCGGACATTGTGCGGAAGATAGTTCAGATCTTTCGCGTCAACGGCCAAGATGCCTATTTCCGTGTCGGACATTGCCTCCCCGAACACGTTCTGATAATTGCTTTCGTCAGCGACGAACACGCGCTTCAGCCCAGCCAGTCTGAACCCCAGCACGAACTCCTCACTTCCCAGTACTGCTATCCTCATTGGACCACCAGCAATCCTTTGATTGTTTCTCTGTCCAATCCGCTCTGTGTCCCTCTGGCTATGGCCCTGATGTTCCTGACCTCATTCTCTTTGTTGATCATGTAGTCAATTACGGGGATCACCGACAGCGGATACAGGTGCGAGAACTTCTTCGCTTTCTGCATCTCGAATCTCTTGAGTCTCGATACCGCGCCCCTGATGTCTTTGGACTCCAGGAGGTCCTTTATCTCCTCTCCGAATTCAAGCTGAGACACCTCGGACATCACGGACTCCATGACCTCTGCGTTTGCCAGATGTGTCAGGAGCTTATCGTCTATCCTTTTCCCTCCGGAGATCATGTACTTCATCACCTGGTCTCCGTGGATCCCTTCTGCTTTGAGTTTCAGGATGGTCTCGAAGTTCTTCAGGTCCACTTCTTCTTTAACATAGTTACGGAAGATGTTGGATGGTCTCGACGCGGGGTTGATGCTCTGTATCAGCCTCTCGTAGTGCGCCTTGTCCAAGAAGTCCTCGATCTCTCCCAGATTGCCGCTCGCTTTGTATGCTGCTATGACATCTGCCGGGATCTTCACGTGGGCCATCCTTCCGAACTCGGAGATGATGTCCTCATCGATATCGAGGGCTACAAGCCTATCCAGGGACTCGGTGTCGAGTCTCCCTGCTGGGACCAGGTCTTCCCTTATGCTCTCCGCATCCAGATTATATGACTTTCCGCGGAGTATGACCTTCAGGTTCCATATGTCCCACTTATCAAGATATGCGGAGACCATATCATAGAGTTCTCCGGTTGATGATTTGAGTATGCTGCTGAACACTTTTGCCATGTTCATGTATGTCGCATGCTCCAGGAGATTGAGTCCCGACAGTCTTCCTGCCAGGTCCGCCATCTCTTTGTCGTAGCCGGCCTCGCTTATGTATCGGGATATCTCCGGCACGGTCATCATCAGCATCTTGTCGTAGTCCTCGTTTGCCATCAGGAGGGATTTCTTTGCCTTTACTCTGGCGACGGTGTACGCATAGTTGCCTTTCTTTCCGTTTCGCCTGCTGAAGCGCATGTATCTCACCCGAACAGAATGTCGGACAAGGCCTTTATCTCGCGGTTCCAGATAGCCTGAAGAATGGTCGCGTACTGCATGTCGACCTCAATGGTGTCATCCTCGTTCTGTAGGATCAGTCCCGCAGTTATCTTCGGGTCCTTTTCTACCGATTTGACGCCGAGGTCCTTAGCAGTGAAGTCGTCCTTCGGGGACATGATCACTTTCGGCTTGTCTATGACTGCTTTCACTGACTTTACGATGCTCTTGTACTGCTCCAGTTTGACATCTCTCGGAGCAGACTCGAGGTCAGCTAGAGCCTTCTCGAATGCCTTGGCTAGGATCTCCCTCTTCTTCGACAGGATTATCTTTTTGCTTTCCAGCTCTGCGCTTGAAAGCTCCTGGCGTTTGAGACGCTCAATTGTTTCTTTGAGCCGCTTGTCCTCTTTTTCTTTCATGTCGGAAATCAGTGCGTCCGCCTCGGCCAAAATGGCTTTGACCTCTGCTGCAGCCTGCAACCTGATGTCTGCTGACTGCTTATCGGCGGATGCCATGATCTCCTTCGTGACGTTATCTAGTGCCATGAAAAGGCCTCAGATGCTTAGCCGCCCATCACAAATATTGCCATGATTGCTATGACAAGTCCGAATATGACGATTGTCTCAGGGAGAACCATGAAAATCATTGCTTTACCGAAGATACTTGGATCTTCAGTGATCGCTCCGACTGCCGCGGCACCTACGTCTTTCTCTGCCATACCCGCTCCGAGACCAGTGAGTCCGACCGCGAGCCCTGCTCCAATAGCTATGAGTCCTGTTCCTTCATCTACCATTTTTATACCTCTTTATCAGTTTCTGAAATTGTTAAGATTGTTTTAATGCGTTTGACCTTCAACGGCTCATATCTTATCCCGCCGCCGGCGAAGAACCTGGTCATCAGCTCCACGAACTGCAGCCTTAGGGCGTGCAGTCCCGCAGAAAGGATTCCCAGGATCCATACCACCAAATGCAGGAATGCCAGCAACAGGAGTCCGATGATCAGCATTGGTATACTCGGCCAGACGACCGCGTCTCCCATTCCCATTATCATGCAGAATCCGATGTAGTTGAAGGCCATTGCCATTCCGGCCTTGGACATGCCAATGGCCGCTAAACGTGTGTAAGATAATATTGCTCCGATTATGCCCGGAAGTTCCAGTACCGCCATGACCTTCTCTGTCTTGAAGTTCACCGCCACACCTGCCACCAGCATCACGACCCCCACTATGAGGATATATAGTAACGTCCCCTCAAGCGGGACCTTGCTGAACAGCATCTGGGTCAGTGCGTAGCATAGCACCACCATCCCTATGAAAGTGATGATCCATCCTCCCTTCTCAAAGAAAGCGTGCTTGCCGTCGTGCTGTCTTTTCACGTTCAGGTATCCGCACACATATCCTATCAGGAGGTGAACGATACCTATGTAGACAGACAGCTTCAGCAGCATACCCACTTCTGCTCCGAGCTTCGATACTCCGTGACCGTTGACCATTATTCCGCTGAACCAGTCCGGCATCTGCACTCCCAGCAGCCCTTCCCATGTCATATGCAGCGGCGGTTCCCAGGCACCGACGAAGTGCATCCCGAGAGCTTCTCCGAAGAAGAAGAACCCGAATATGAACGCCCATATGCCTCCGAAGAACAGCACTGTGGCGATCGCACGCCAGTCCTTGTGACGCGTCACTTTGAGACCGTACGCTCCGATGATTATGAACGGTATGGCGTAACCGCAGTCTCCTATCATGAACCCGAAGAACAACGGAAGGAATAACATTATCAGGATCGAAGGATCGATCTCCTGATATTTCGGTGTCGAGAGCAGACTTGTCGCATACTCGAATTCCTTTGCAACGCCCCCGTTGTTGTTCTTTGTTGGTACTTTTTTGAATCTTTCCTCAACTTTTTCCTCTTCGTGCAGGTTCCTGCCGCGGGTCTCTTCGAATTCGACGTGGACACTGCTGCCCAGCTTCGACTCCAGCTCCGTGGTCACATACTGGACCTTGCTGGTCGGTACCCATGCGTCCATTATGTACGAGTATTCTCCGACCGCTACCCTGAGCGGGACCTCTCCCTTCTCGATCTCGATCGAGAGTTCCTCCTCCGATGCACGCAGGAATGTTTTGTGTTTTATATGAAGCGCTTCGACCTCTTTCTCTGCAGATTCAAGCTTGGCGTTGAGGTCGACCAAGCTCTCATTGGTCAGTGTGATGGCCTCGGACACCGGTCCTTTCCCTTCTGGTACTTGGATCTCTGCGAACCCGTACTCCGAAAGTACCGATGCCGCCTTGTCCTTGTCCTTCGCCCTCACGAACACTGCCGCAACCCCGCCTTCTTTCTTCTTGTATGAGACGAAGGTCTCGGATTCCGCCAGCGAGCTGAGCGCTTTGGACGGGTCCTCTTTTACTGTCCCCACGATCACCGCCAGGCTCTTGTACCCATAGTAGAGTTCAAGATCCACCGGGATCGCTGCGAGAAGCTCTAAGTTCTTCTTCTTGATGTTTAATTCAGTGATTCTCTGAGTAAGATCATTTTTAACATCGAGGGCCTTCAGAACCTCCGCCTCGATGCTCTCGACGCTGCCA
>JAIRUV010000100.1 GCA_031254265.1 Candidatus Methanoplasma sp. | reverse complement strand
CAGGATCTGCATGATGCGTTCACGTTCGTCCGTATCTCCGCTGTCCCATGCGTCGATATCTGTCGCTGCGCCAACCCCGTCGAAAACCGTCAACACACATTATCCGACACAGTGTGGGGACAACAGAGGTAAATATCTGTAATAATGTCAGAGGGCATATGCAGGGGGCAGGCACCGGGAAGAAGAACATCGTGCTGATATTGGCGGTAATCGCCTCCACTATACTTATGGACGGCCTGGACGGAAGCATTGTGAACATTGCCCTGCCGGCACTCGCCTCAGACTTCGGCACGGACACCGGGACGATCGCCTGGGTCTCCACAATATACCTGGTCATGCTGGCAGGCCTCCTCATCACTTTCGCCAGGATCGCAAAGAACGGCATGATAAAAAGGGTCCTCGTGATCGGCCTCATCATCTTCACTGCGAGTTCGCTCCTCTGCGGCATTTCGACGAGTTTCGAGATGCTGCTTGTCTTCAGAGCGCTGCAGGGTATCGGTGCAGCCATGATGGGCGCGGCAGTGCCGATGGCCTGCGTAAGATATCTTCCTGCAGCGAATCTCGGGCTTGGGATGGGCGTCCTTACTCTGGGATTCTCCCTGGGCTTCGCCCTGGGGCCGGTGGTGGGCGGTATACTCACCGATCTGCTGTCCTGGCATTGGATATTCCTTATCAATGTGCCAATCGGGCTGCTGATAATCCTGCTGGCGGTCTGGGTCATCCCGAAGGACGAGGGGTACGCTGTCGGACAGCTAGACATCGCCGGCGCGGTCCTGCTCTTCTCAGCGATATTGTGCGGGATATTCGCCATCGAACGTATCCCGCATCAGGGAAGCGTTTACATGGTGGTTCCTGCAGCCATAGGCTGCATCATATTCCTTGCCGCTTTTATATTCATTGAGCGCAGGAAGATGAATCCTCTGCTGAATCTGCGCGTTTTCAGACACTGGAAGTTCAACTCCGTTCTTTTGGCATACCTGCTGGCCAACCTTACCTATATGGGCATGCTGTACATGCTTCCGTTCTACATGGAGGTGTGCATGGGGTTCTCCCCGTACACCAGCGGCCTCTACATCTTCATATCTCCGCTGCTGACGCTGCTGCTATGTGTTCCGATGGCGATATGGTCAGACCGTACGGAACGCAGGGCGTTCTCGGTGACGGCCTGCGCCGTTCTTGCCGCAGGCGGACTGATCCTGTTCCTGTTCGGCGCCGATTCCCTGGTACTGCCTCTTGTGGCGGCACTCGTCTGCATGGGTCTCACGTGGGCGCTGTGCGGAGGTCCGATGGCAAGCCGCATCATTGAGAATACTGAAGACGAAAGCAAAGAGGTGGGTTCCTCTATCATGGCCGAGGCCATCTATCTCGGCAGCGCTCTGGGAATGGCGGTGTTCGCAATGCTGTTCGTTGCAGGATCCGGGTCCGGGAACATCAGTTTCTCAGATCTCCCGAAGGATGTGTTCCTCGACGGCTTCCTGTTCTCGATGGCCGCTGCTACCGTGATAGCCGCAGCCGCGGCTGTCCTTTCATTCATAGTCAAAGAACCAAAAAGATACAGGACCTGAGTCATCCCTTCCGCGAGTCCGCCCTGGCCATGAATTTCTCGTTATTCACAACGAATCTTTCATGCTTTCCGGACCCGACCTCCCCGGCGGAGTCCCAGACCTTGACATCGAAGACCATCCTCGACCTGTCCGCCTCAACGAGTTCCACTCTGCAGAACACCTCGGAGCCTACAACGGACGGGGCGGAGTGTCTTATATCCAAAGAAGTGCCGACCGTGCTCTCCCCCTCCTTGAGGAAAGGCATGAGGCACTCGGATGCCGTTCTCTCTACTAGCAGTATCATCGCCGGCGTTGCGAATACGGGAAGTGTTCCGCTTCCCCACTCTGCGGCCGTGCTCTCTTCGGTCACATTCATTTTTCCCTCGTTTATTATCCCCGCCCTGATCATGATATCCTACCATCCTTTCCAGAATTGTCGTCTTTAAGGATACAGAGATATATTATTAAAGATAAGTCAATTCTGTTCTATGGGATTGGAAGACGACCTTTATTCTGAACTTGTGGAACTTAGAGAACACATCAGAGAGGACCGGACGCACTCTACAGGCAGGGCACCGACCGTATGCACGGACGAAGCACTCAGGGAGATGGCGCAGAGGGTCCCCACGAAAGCGGATGATTTTGCGGCGATACCCGGCGTTGGCCAGAGGTTCGTCGAGCTGTACGGGGACGAGTTCCTTTCCGTGACAAAGAAATATGCGGTCACCGCCGCAAAGGGCTCCAACATGGACCGGGATGTGGCACAGACCCTCAGGGAGCTCCAGAAGAAACTGGTCAACATAAGCAGGAACAACCGCCTCCTGTATATGGGCAAGTTATACAGGAAGAACGCCTTCGACCTCATGACCGTGCCTGAGCTCGACCTCATGGGTCTTCTGTTCGGAAGAAAGAGGTCGCTTAAGCTTTGCGATTCCACGAAGAACGCCGCAGAGCTGCGCATATTCAAAAGCCTGAACGAGCTGATAAGGGAGGTCAGCAGGGACCTCAGGGACAAGGGTCAGTATGACCTGTTCATAGGATATCCATTCATTGAGGGAAGGCTCCCGGGAGAGGACTTCGACATCCGTGCGCCGCTGGCCCTTTTCCCAGTCATACTTGACAAAGATGCAAAGAGCGTCTCGGTCAGGCTCGATGATTCCAGGGACGCGGTATATAACAACTCACTCCTTCTGGCATTCATAAAGTTCAGCGGAAAGAACCGTCCGCTTCCCAACAATGTGATCGAGGACTACAGCGGCGAGACGTTCATGAACAACCTCATTGCGTTCTATGAGGAGCAGGGATTCCCTATCAAAGGGGCCTTCGGTCCCCCCGTTCCGTTCGTAGACTACAGGGCTGGAGAGTTCCCCAAGCACCTTCCGGGCGATATGCAGATGGTCAACAACATAGTCCTGGGAAAATATCCCACGTATTCCAGTTACATACAGAAGGATTTCGACGAGCTTCTTGCCGGCAGGGAGATAAATGCCGCACTGTCCGATCTAATAGTCGATCTTAACAAAGGGGATTTCTACACGGACATGCCGAGCCCCCTCTCGCTCCCGGCACTGAGAGAGAAAGGGCTCGAGGCCTCCGAGGTCGATATCGCATACATCAACAGCCTCAACAGCGCGCAGGAGAATGTCATCACGGCGGTGAACAAAAAGGACGAACTTGTGGTCCAGGGCCCGCCGGGGACCGGCAAGTCCCAGGTCATAACGGGACTGATAACATCGGCGGTGAACAACGGCAAGACTGTGCTAATGGTGTCCGAGAAGAAAACAGCGCTCGACGTCGTCTATTCCAGGCTGGGGAACCTGTCGAAATACTGCCTGATGATCGACGATGTAGGAAACAAAGAATTATTCTACCGGCAGCTGGCGCTCATGCTGGAGACGGCGCCTCCGCGCACCGGCTCTAATCTCGCTGCTCTCTCGGAGAGCATCGACAGGGACGTGGGCGTCCTGACGAACATCGCCGACACGATGTACAGCCAGGGGGATTTCGGGATAGAGCCGTATAAGCTCTACTCGATGGACAGGTGGCTGGACCTTGAGGACAGGTTCGAGCTTGAAAAATACAAAATGATCAAGTCATCGGTATCGGCAAAGCTGCTCGACCTCAAATACAACGACATCAGAGAACTGAACAGGAAGTTCGGGGACAAGGTCCTGATGAACAATTTCAAGGAATACTGCGAGTGCGTGGACAGGACGCCGATGTTCGTCCTTATGAAACCGGACCTCTCGGAATACAACATCGGCGAGATGAAGGCCGACCTGATGGACCTGGAGAAGCAGATGGTGGAATGGAGGAGCAAAGGGTTCATGTCAAGGATGTTCTCCAAAGGCAAGGTCAACAGGGAGGCTACCCTCATGCTGAACAAGTACTTCAGCACATACAACGAGAGAACTGTGCAGACCGTGCTTGACGACCCCACCGGCGTAATAAACTCCCTTCACGATTATGAGCTGTATTCTTCGAGAGCAACGGTCTACGACAGGCTGAACGAGCGGGAGCGCATTTACGGAAGGGACATCATCACGCTGTCCAAGGAGGCGGGCTGGTCATTCGACGAGAGCAACAGCATGATCCTGAAATACATACTGAACCACCATCTTCAGAAGTTCGATGCGGACCACAAGGCCCTGCTTCAGGACATACAGGACTTCGACAGCATCGTGGCGGACATGGACCGCAAGATCGGCGATAAGAAGAAGCTCACCAAGGACCGCGTGGAAGAGATACTGCAGGAGCACATCCGTTTCATAACCGAGTCGAAAAGACGCGGCGATATCGTCAGGATAATCGAGAATAAAAGGAAATGGAACCTTAACAAGTTCATAAACCGCTACAGCTACGAACTGTTCAAAGGAGTGAAGATCTGGCTGCTCACTCCCGAAGTGGTATCGGAGATAATGCCCCTCGAGATGGGGCTTTTTGACCTGGTGATATTCGATGAAGCGTCGCAGATGTATGTGGAGAAAGGGATACCGTCGATATACCGCGCGAAGAAAGTGGTAATTGCGGGGGATCACAAACAGCTCCGCCCGTCCAACCTCGGTTCGGGACGCATCGAGTACGGGAACGACGAGGACTACGAAGGCGAGGAGGACGAGGTGTCTGCAGTGTTAGAGGAGGAAAGCCTTCTCGATCTCGCAAGGACGCGCTACGACAACATACTGCTGAACTTCCACTACCGCTCCAAGTACGAGGAGCTGATAGCATTTTCCAACTATGCATTCTACAACGGCAAACTCTACGTCTCGCCGAACGTGGTCCAGCCCGAAAGGCCTCCGATCGAGGTCCACAGAGTAAGCGGGGAGTGGGAACAGAAAGCGAACATCAAGGAGGCCAGGATAGTCGTAGAGCTTCTGAAGGAGTTCTTCAAGACAAGGAAGGAGAACGAGACCGTCGGAATAATATCGTTCAACGTTGCGCAGAGGGACCTGATAGCCGACCTCATCGACGACGAGTCGGCAAGGGACCCGGAGTTCGGAAAGACAGTGAACCAGGAGATGATAAGGTTCGACAACGGAGAGGACGTCGGCCTGTTCATAAAGAACATCGAGAGCGTCCAAGGGGACGAGAGGGA
>JAIRUV010000080.1 GCA_031254265.1 Candidatus Methanoplasma sp. | reverse complement strand
AAGCTCGGCTACTTCTTTGGACAGGCGCATCATGTCCTCTTTGCCGCGGATGGCGTTGCCGCCGAACTTCACAACGTATATCTTCATTTTTATCACGATGCGTATTCTGCGTTGATGCGCACGTAGTCATACGTCAGGTCGCATCCCCATCCGGTGGCTGATTCTTTGCCGAGGCCGAGGTCCACCGCTATCACTACTTCCTTATTGTCCATGGCCATGCGGACGACTTCGACCGCACGCTCCTCCTGGAACACTGGTGCCCCGGAATCCAGTATCGGAACTTCCATGTCCCCTCCCTTTATCGTAAGGTGTACATCCTCAAGGTTGAACTTGCAGCCGCTGTTGCCGAGGGCCATCATTATGCGCCCGTAGTTTGGATCCGAGCCGAATATCGCCGATTTCACAAGAGGGGAGTTCATTATCTTGTGCACAGCTTTGCGTGCATCCTCTTTGGTTTCGGCGCCTGTCACCTGAACCTCTATCAGCTTCGTCGCCCCCTCCCCATCCATCGCGATGGTCTTTGCGGTCTTCAGCATGACCGCCTTGAGCGCCGCTATGAACTCGGGATCCTCATCCGCAAAAGAACCTCCGGCCTTACCGTTGGCCATCAGTATGGCGGTGTCGTTGGTCGACTGGTCGCCGTCCACGGATACCATGTTCATGCTGTCATCAAGGATCTCCTGCCACTTGCTTTTGAATCCCGGCGAAAGGGATGCGTCCGTGGTGACCACTGTCAGCGTAGTGCCTTGAAGCACTTTCATACAAGGGGATATCATCCCGCTGCCTTTCGATGCCGCGGAGATGTAGACAAGAGTTCCGTCCTCCAGACGGACGCGGACCGAGAATTCTTTTTTTATCGTGTCCGTGGTCATGATCGCTTCCGCGAAGAGGCCGTCTGCCTCCTTCCCGACACCAAGCTCCCGGGCGGCGCGGCTGATCCCGTAACGTATCTTGTGCATATCGAGGAAACGCCCTATAAGGCCGGTGGACATAATGCCCACTTCCGCTGGATCCACTTCCAGCTCTGCTGCGGCCGTATGCTTCATTGCCATGACATCCTCTATCCCGCGGCGTCCCGTCAGTGCGTTGGCGTTGCCGCTGTTGATAATAACCGCCGAAAGCTTCGGCGAGTTCTCTTTCATCATGACCTGCACGGGCGCAGACTTCACTGCGTTGCTTGTGTACCCCACGAACGCTGACGCGGGCACTTCCGAGAAAACCATCCCGAAATCCAACGCGCGGTATTTGACACCGCTGTGCACACCGGCAGCCTTGAACCCCTGAGGGGTCGTTATGCCTCCTTCTATTTCCTCTATCATTTCATACACCCAATCCAGGAGTGTCCATTCCTGTTGTTTCTTTTATTCCGAGCATAAGATTCATGCACTGCACCGCCTGCCCGGATGCTCCTTTGACAAGGTTGTCAAGAACTCCGAACGCCACGACCTTGTTGCCTATGACGTTGGACGATACATGCGCATGGTTGGAACCGACCACCGCACGTATGGAAGGCTCTTTGACATAGTGGACAAAGTGCTCTTTGCTGTAATGTTTCTCGAATATCTTCGCTATATCTTCATCCGACATGTCCTTTTTCAGTTCCATGTAGCATGATGAGATTATTCCGCGCACGATCGGTATTAGATGTGGTACCATTGTGACCTCTGCGTCAACGCCGGAGAACATCCCGATCCCCATCTCCACCTCAGGAGTGTGGCGGTGCACCCCTATGCTGTAAGGTATGACGGACTCGCCGCAGAAGGGGTGGTGAAGACGGGGGGACGGCACCATGCCGGCCCCAGATGTCCCGCTCTTCGCATCAGCGATTATGTCCTTCTTCACAACGCCCTCTTTGAACAGGGGCGCACATGCCAGTATGATGGATGTAGCATAACAGCCCGGGTTGGCCACAAGGTCCGCCGCCTTTATTTTATCGCGGAAGAGTTCCGGAAGCCCGTATACCGCATCCTTGAGGTTCTTTGAATCCGTATGCTCGTGCCCGTACCACTTTTTGTATTTTGCAGTGTCCTTAAGACGATAGTCGCCGGAAAGATCGATGACCTTTATGCCTGTCTCCATGAGAGAAGGGACCTCTTCGATCGCCACGCCGTGGGGTGTGGCAACGAACACGAGATCGAGGCCCTTCGTGTCGCTTATCTTCTCTGTGAAGCAAAGGTCAGTGTAGCCTTTGAGGAATGTCTGTATGTCGGATACTTTCTTGCCGGCGTTCTGGCGGGACGTAAGTGCCGCCAGTTCCACCTCTGGGTGGGCGCATAACACGCGCGACAGTTCGCTTCCGGTGTATCCCGTTCCTCCTATTATCCCTACCTTGGTCATTTTCGTGCTTCCCTTGTTCAAAGCTTAGGAACAACCCACTATAAAACAGAGATATAAACGCATTGTTTTAAACAAGACACACGCTGTCGGAAAAGTTGCACATGTAACAGTTTTGGCGGCACGAAAACGCAATGTGGCTAATGTGACATTTGTGTCACTACACATTCCGCGGACAATGCAGCGGGATTTTTAAAAGGTCCATTCTGTCCGCAGGACAACGGTTTTTAAATAAAGAATCACTAACAAGGGCTGATGAAAACGGCGTGCGCAGATAGAGAGCGCGGATCGAAGGGCAAGGGGAACAGAGAGAAGGTCGTCCTGGCATACTCCGGCGGGCTGGACACCTCGGTGGCGATACGCTGGATCATGGAAAAATACGATCTTGACGTCATCGCAGTGGCGATCAACGTCGGACAGGTGCCGGGCGGCGATGACATCATCGCCAGGGCCGTAAGGAACGGCGCCGTCAAAGCACAACTCGTTGATGCAAAGGAGGAGCTGGTAAGCGAGTACATCTGGCCCGCCCTCAAGGCGAATGCGATGTATCAGAACATATATCCTCTGAGCACGGCGATCGCAAGGCCGCTCATCGCCAAGACGCTGGTGGAGGTCGCGAAGAAGGAAGGTGCAAGATACATAGCGCACGGATGCACCGGAAAAGGCAACGACCAGGTAAGATTCGATGTCGGAATAGCGTCAATGGACCCCGACATCAGGATAATCGCGCCCATGAGGGAATGGGTGATGACCCGCGAAGAAGAGATCGAATACGCTGACGCGAATAACATCGAGATAGTGATCAAAAAAGAAGGCCTCTATTCTAGGGATGATAACCTCTGGGGGGCATCCTGCGAGGCAGGAATGCTTGAGGATGCTTGGGTCGAACCTCCGAAGGAGGTTTGGACGCATACCGTCGACCCTGCCGAAGCCCCGGATCAGCCCGAGTATATAGAAATAGAGTTCGAAGCCGGAATACCCGTCGGACTCAACGGAAGGCGCATGAGAGGCGTGGAACTTATAGAAATGCTGCGGGACACTGCAGGGAGGAACGGCGTCGGCCGCATCGACCACATCGAGGACCGTCTGGTGGGCATAAAGAGCAGAGAGGTGTACGAATGTCCCGCTTCCGTTACGCTGATAACCGCGCACCGCGCGATGGAGGCGATGACCCTCACAAAGGATGTGATCGAATTCAAGAGAGGCATCGAGCAGAAGTTCTCCGAGATCGTGTACAACGGGCTTTGGTTCGGCGGTCTGCGCGAGGCGATCAACGCTTTCATCGATAAGACGCAGAAGTATGTCACCGGCACGATAAGGATGAAACTCCACAAAGGAAACTGTGTCGTCGTAGGCCGCAGGTCCCCGTACTCGCTGTACGACACCGGACTCTCCACTTACGGAAAGGACAACAGTTTCGATCACTCTTCCGCAGTGGGGTTCATCTACTGCTGGGGACTTCCGGACAAGACCGCTGCCATCGCTCACAAGAAGAAGTGATAAAAGTGACGAAGCAGGCGCTCTGGTCCGGAAGGTTCGACGGGGAGGCAGACAGCTCGACCTTAAGATTCACATCCTCTCTTGATGTGGATTCGGTGCTTGCATTCTACGACGCGATGGGGTCCCTGGCGCACGTCAGGATGCTGAAGGAACAGAAGATAATACCTCCCGAGGACGCAGACAGGATCATCAACGGCCTTATCTCAATAGTCTGGATGATGGAGAGGGGCGAGTTCGATATCGATGATTCCCTTGAGGATATACACACGAACATCGAATTCAGACTAACCGAGCTGATAGGCCCTGCCGGCGGAAAACTCCATACAGGACGCAGCAGGAACGACCAGGTCGCTACTGACCTCAGGATGTACCTCAGAGACGTCATCCTTGAGGCGATGATCGATATAGACGCCCTTATTCTCAGCCTGCTGAAGGCCGCCGATGAACACAAAGAGACCATCATGCCCGGTTTCACCCACATGCAGCACGCACAGCCCGTGACCCTCGCCCAGCATCTTCTTGCCCACGTCTTCAGACTGTCCAGGGATGCCGACAGATTCTTTGACGCCCTTGACAGGATGGACAGCTGCCCCCTGGGATCGGCGGCACTGGCCGGGACTGTCTATCCCATCGACAGGGATATGACGGCAAAGATGCTCGGATTCAGATCCCCGACCCAGAATTCAATGGATGCCGTGAGTTCCAGGGACAACGTGTCCGAGACAGCTTTCTGTGCGTCAATGACCGCGATCGACATGTCCTCCCTCTGCGAAGAGCTGATCCTCTGGTCATCGCAGGAGTTCGGGTTCATAGAGATGGATGATGCTTATACGACAGGCTCGTCCATCATGCCCCAGAAGAAAAACCCCGATATCCCGGAGCTGATAAGGGGCAGGACCGGCAACGCGGTAGGAAGCCTCGTCTCTTTGATGGTTATGATGAAAGGGCTCCCGCTCTCTTACAACAGGGACCTACAAGAGGATAAGGGAGCGGTTATGGACTCCATGAATACAATATCCGACTGTGCGGACATGCTCTCGAAGGTCATCTCCACAATGAAAGTGAACAAAGACGCTATGCTCGCCGCCACAGAAAAAGGATTCATCAACGCCACAGACCTGGCGGATTACCTTGTTGCCAAGGGGGTGCCCTTCAGAGAAGCCCACGGCATCGTGGGCGAGGCGGTAAGATACTGCATAAAGAACAAAAGGAGGCTTGAGGACCTTACGCTGAAGGAATTCAAAGGACTCTCCGCATCCATCGGGAACGATGTCTATGATAGACTTCCCGTAAAGGCGTGTGTTGAAAGGAGAGGGTCATACGGCGGTACGTCACCGGCATCGGCGACTGCGCAGGTCCGCGAAGCTGCGGCTGCCATAATGGAAAGGGAAGAAAGGATAAAGCAGGAGGCCCGGCTGATAGAGAGCTGCTGGGATGACCTGCTCAAAGAAGTATGATCATACCTTGTCAAGCGCCTGCTCAAGGTCCGCGATGATATCCTTGATGTTCTCCGTACCTATGGAAAGG
>JAIRUV010000086.1 GCA_031254265.1 Candidatus Methanoplasma sp. | reverse complement strand
CCCACTTCCTCCAGCTCCTGCAGCGCTTTGTGAACTGCGGATATGTTGCCGGCGTTGCCAACAGGCAGTATTATCCGGTCTGGAACATCATAATCCAGCTGATCGATTATCTCAAAAAGTACAGACTTCTGCCCTTCCGGCCTGTAGGGGTTTATCGAATTCAGAAGATAGAGTTTCCTCTAGTCCGCCATCTTCCTCACAAGGTCCAGAGCCTCATCGAAATTGCCGTCGACGGAAAGGACCTTCGCACCGTAGAACAACGCCTGGGCGAGTTTGCCTGCCGCCACCTTACCAGAAGGAAGGAACACGGCGCATTTCATATCAGCCTTTGCGGCGTATGCTGCCAGCGACGCGGAGGTGTTCCCGGTGGACGCACATCCCACCACTTTTGCGCCAAGCTCCTTCGCGCGGGACACACCCACTGTCATGCCCCTGTCTTTGAAAGAGCCGGTGGGGTTCAGGCCTTCGAATTTCACGTATGCTTTTGAGACACCGATGTTATCGGCAAGCCTGCGGGTGTCATACAGAGGAGTACCGCCCTCTTGGATGGATACTTTATGCGCCGGGTCCACAGGCATGAAAGGAGCATATCTCCACACTCCTATCATCTCCTTCCTCAGGTCCTGTGGTTTCATTTCCTTTACAGGTTCCAGATCCATTGTCACCGAAAGAAGTCCGCCGCATTTCGGGCAGGTGCTCACGTATGGGTCGTCAACATCCGCACCGCAGTCCCAGCACACAACCCTGTGTTCAGCCATATCAAATCCTCTTGCAGCCGGCGCCTGGTCTGGTGACCCATGTCTGGCATTTGATTCTGTTATCGGTATAAACAGCCTTTACCTTCTCAGCGATCACTCCGCCGAGATCCGTCTTCGCGTCATAGAACGAAACTATGCACGGCCCCGACCCTCCCAGGAAGGACACCAGTGCGCCGTTCGCCACAGCTTCTTTCTTTGCTTCCTTGAGATAAGGCACAAGTTTGGTCCTTGCCGGCTCGAAGACAGCGTCCTTCACGGACCTGCTTATCATTCCGAGATCCCCCCTCATCATACCGTAGACCAGCGTAGAGGCGTTACCCACATGGAATACCAGGTCCTTGACCGATACCTCCGCAGGCAGGACCTTCCTCGCATCCGATGTGGCGACCATTATGTCAGGAAGGGCGACGACCATCCCAAGGTCCTTCGGAGGCTCTATCCTGTTGACCTCGAACGGTTCATATGAACGTATCATCGTGAATCCGCCGAGTATGCACGGGGAGACATTGTCTGCATGCAGCCCTCCTGATATGACATCCTCTGCGTGCGCGGCACACAGTATCACTTCGGTCGGGCTGAGTTTTTCTCCGCAGAGTATGTTAGCAAGGAATGCTCCTCCGGCGGCACTTGCTCCTGATGAACCCATTCCGCTGCAGGGTCTTATGCCCTTCTTGATCCTCATCTCTATACCGAAATCTGCACGGCATCTTTTCAGGACCTGTTCCGCCGCAATGGTCACGGAATTGATCTTCGGATCGTTCGGAACATTCTCCGAACCTGTGCCGGAGATCTCTCTTATCAAAAAACCAGAATCTATTTTCCTGCCCTCAATGATATCGCACGGCTCGCTCATCGCGAGCCCGAACGTATCGAACCCTGCGCCTATGTTCGAGGTCGTGGCAGGAGCTGCGATCCTTATCCATTCTTCTGACATGCTAATGCTATCCTGCTTTTCTGTACTGCTGTTCATTTGATAAATGTTTGTTAGAAACGGTCTGTATTTAAGATGGGTGAACAGGCCGCATGGAATGTGCTCTGTCGGAGCCTGAGGCCATCTTTATGGATGTGTTAGACCCGCCAGCAAAATAGAATGTGCTATAATGACAGCACTTCCTCTCCGAGATCCGCAGGAAGTCGCCTCGCATAGAGTTAAAGAACATTACCCGGATAACAGGATGATGGATATTCAAGTGATAGGCATCAAAGGGAACACCGAATTCTCAAAGATAGTCGAACATTTCGAAGGGTTAGGCGGGGACGCCGTGCTTTTGGATCCGCAGATGGTGTGCGGCAGGGATCACATCCTTTCGGCTGTGATGCACGCAGAAAGGGCGTTCGGCAACGGCACGAACAGGTCCAGGACGCTGCTGACAGAGACCATACTATATGCCGCAGGCGACAGGCAGATAGGCCGCGCCATGGAGAGGATGAGGCCCAAAGAAGGGAAGGGGGAGATGGTCGCCCTGCTATTCGGCATCGATGACCCAAAGCTCGACAGGATCGGGATGACAAGATGCGACGAGATCATGGAGGCATCTCAGGAAAAGGCAGAATGTCTCGGAGCAGAGTTATTCGATGGGATATCCGTCGAGGATGCGGTCCTGGAACATGTGGCAATGACAGATCTTCTGAAACAATAAAATGAAAAAGGCCCGCCGGAGCGGGGAACAGGTTTATCTGTTGGGCACGAATTTGAATCCGTAGTGTATGACGCCTGCGACCCCGTCGTCGTCCAGTTTCCTGAGCACCGCACGCACCGGCATTCCGATGGCGATCTTGTCAAGTTCGACATCCACGAGCTGTCCGGATATCAGCATCCCGTCCTTGGTCTTGACCATTGCCACCGCATACGGCTTAAGGAAGCTGTTGCATGCCGGCGCATCGTGGATCACTGAGAACGAGAATATCTCCCCTTCTCTCTGGATCTTGTACTTCTCCATCTTTCCGAGACCTTCTCTGCGGCATTTTGGGCAGAAATCGCGCCTCGGGAAGAACGCTGTTCCGCAGTTCCCGCATTTCGTTCCCTCAAGGTTGTATTTCCCCGGGAACTCTCTCCACGCTCTTGCAACTTTGGACATCAGATCGCCTCCATTATGCTGACCGTGACAGTTGAACCGGTGCCCCCCACGCTCTGTGCGAGCCCGTATCTGGCCTTTCCCACCTGTCTCTTGTCGGCCCTGCCCCTGAGCTGGTCGGCTATCTCCGTGATCTGTGCGATGCCGGATGCTCCGATGGGGTATCCCCTCGCCTTAAGGCCGCCGGATGTGTTGACGGCCACCTTCCCGGACCCGACGCGCGTCTCTCCGCTGAGGAACGCTTTTCCTGCCTCTCCTCTCTTGCAGAGGCCGAGGTCCTGGAGTGCCAGTATGCCTGCGACGGTGTAGTCGTCGTGTATCTCGGCCACCGAGATGTCGGATGCCTTTATGCCAGCCATCTCATATGCCCTTTTGGAAGCGGCAACAGTGGCCCCGAATGTCGTTATGTCAGGTCTCTGGAACAGTGCCAGTGTGTCGCTGCCTTGTGCGAAGGCAGACACTTTCACATAGCTGTCCGTATGCTTCTTCGCTTCCTCCAGAGGACACAGTACCACTGCGGCGGCACCGTCGGATATAGGCGCGCAGTCGAACA
>JAIRUV010000120.1 GCA_031254265.1 Candidatus Methanoplasma sp. | reverse complement strand
GGACACAACAGTATGGCCCGCGAGATATACAACTTCGCGGATGATCTGAAGTTCGCTGTTGAAAGCCGGATAGACATAAGCCCAGACTTCAACAGGATAATGATATGCGGCATGGGAGGATCCGCCATCGGAGGGGATATAATAAGGGACTGCGTGTTCGAAGAGTCCAGATATCCCATCGTTGTGCAGAGGTTCCCGGAGCTTCCGAAATGGGTGGACAGCAAGACGTTCGTCATTGCCTCAAGCTATTCAGGCAATACCAGGGAGACACTCTCGATGTACAACCAGGCAAAGGAGAGAGGATGCCCTGTCGTGATCATAACTTCCGGCGGAGAGCTGGAAAGGCTCGGGTCCGAGAGAGGGGACACGGTCATAAAGATGGTGCAGGGACTCCAGCCCAGGAGCGCACTGGGGCTCGGCCTGGGCCATCTGGCGGTAATAATCGATGCCATCTGCGGCACCAGTTGCGTGAATGAGATCAAGAGACTTCTTCCGGACCTTTACAAGCTCAGGGACAAGCTCAGCGGCGACAAGAGCGAAGCATGGAGGATCGCCCAGGAGATAAACGGGAGGATACCGGTGATATATTCCACCGCCGGCATATACGCATCCGCGATCAGATGGAAGGGCCAGATCAATGAGAACTCAAAGATGCTGGCATTCGCCGGATCTGTCCCGGAATTCAATCACAACGAGATATCCGGATGGTCGGAGGGGGAGATGAGGAGCAGGTGCGTCCCGATATTCCTTTATGAGACCTCGGCACACAGGATCATACGCAAAATGGCCGACGCGTCCATGGCATCCCTCAGAGGATACGGACAGGACGTGAAGGTGATACGCATAAGAGGCAGGACCACGTTCCAGAGGACGTTGAAGGCAGTGATGATAGGAGACTATGTCTCCCTGTATCTGGCACATCTTCACGGGGTGGACCCGAAGGACATCGGGACCATAAACGAGTTCAAGTCGCGTCTGAACAAGGCCCTTTCCACGGTCAAGCGCGCCGGCAGGCACAAGAAGAAGTGATGTTCACGCATTGTCATACATCATGTCCAGTGTGATCAGGTCAACACCTTCGGCCTCTGCCCTGTCGGCAAGCCTGTCCGTGAATCCGGATCTGGAGAACAGGGCGTATCGCCTGACATCGAACCCCTTCACGAACTCTGCCCTCTCTTTGAGTTTTTCCAGATCATTCGTTTCAGCCTGCCGGTTCGTGAATTTGCATTCGGCGAACAGTCCCTCCGCTCTCCCCCTCCTGCCGACAGAACCGATGATATCGATCTCAGCTGTCACGCCCTTCGAGGGTGTGCCCCACCATTTCCCGATCATAGGATACCCCATCCTTTCGGTGATATACTGTGCACACATGGACTCGAAGACGCGGCCCATATAGTCAGGGAACCCCACCTCCAGGCTCTTCGCGGTCTCTTCGAAGGATGGCCCGAGTACCACCTGTTTTTTTCCAATGACCATCTGGTAGCAGAATCTGAACAGGTTGTCTGAAAGATAGTATCTAGTGCGTCTCTCGCTCCTCTCATTCAGCGGCAGCACTTTTTCCACATAGCCGAGGTCAATAAGGTCGTCTAGATATCTCGACACTTCCGCGGCAGCGATCCCGGAGCTGTTGGATATGTCGCTGATCCTGGTCAGGCCTTTGGCCATCGTTTCGATGATGTCGTTGTATCTCTTAGGATCCTGGAGTTCCTGCAGGAGCAGGGACTCTGGCTCAGAGGACATCACCGAGCCGTCGGAGAAGAATTCCCGGGCCATTATTTCAAAAGCGTTCTCTGTGCCGGAGAACTTTTCCAAGTACATCGGGATACCGCCCACCGCCCCATATATGCACGCTTTTTCGTAATTGCTCCTTCCCTGCAGGAACTCTGCGGACTCCGAGTAACTCATGGGCCGGATATGCATCTCGTGCGTCCTCCTCCCGTAAAGGGGACTCTCATATCCCAGGACCTGACGCTTCATGAAACTCATGGACGACCCGCACAATATCAGGAAAAGCCTGGAATCCTTTGCCGTCCGGTCGATGAAGACCTGCAGCGCACTTATGATGTCAAAGTCAGACTCGGCAAAATACGGGAACTCGTCGATCACCAGCACGAACCTCTCGCCGGCATTGTCGGCGATCATCTTGAACAGGTCGTCGAAGTAAGATATGAGGTCATCGGCTATGCCGAAGGAATCTTTAACAGCAATGTTGAACAGGCGCATATTGGAGTTGCCTTTGGTACGCCTGGCACTGAAGAAGATGCAGCGTTTATTCTTAAGGAACTGCTCTATGATGGCGGTCTTTCCCACTCTGCGGCGGCCGTACACCGCTATGAATTCGAACTTGTCTCCGGCATACCATTTGTTCAACAGATCCAGTTCTTTCTTTCTTCCTATAAACCCGCCCATAATGGCAAATCAATTGCAATGTTTATAATTGTTTTGATTTATTACAAAATTTATAATTGTTCACATTTATTACAAAATTTGTAATTATTTGTACAACATATGGCCGCAAGCCGTAAGCGGAACGCACTCAGCCATGTGGGAAAGGCGGACCCAATGGCACCATCAAAGGACAAACTTTTATAAGGAGCACTATGTTAGGGCGGTTCACAGGTGTTCAAATGGTAGAATTCAAAGCTGTCATTAATGATGTGAAGACTGGCAGATCCTACAATGCGACTGTCACAGGCCACCACGCGAACTCTCTGATCGGTAAAAACCTCGGAGAGATCGTAGATGGGATTTTCGTTGGTCTCCCAGGATATAAACTTAAGATAACAGGCGGGAGCGACGGCAACGGCACTCCCATGAGGTCAGACCTTCCCGGACCAAAAAGGAAGAAGCTCCTTCTCTCAGAGGGGCTCGGCTTCCATGAGAGATACCCCGGAGAGAGAAGAAGGGTGGCGATCCGCGGATCCGCGATATCAGGAGAGATCGTTCAGATCAATCTTGCGGTGACAGAGTACGGACCGAGGCCCATGGAAGAGACATTCGCGCCGCCGGCAGCAGAAGCGGAGAAGAAGTAATGAAAGTCCCTAAGCAGCCTGAGGTCAACATCGGGATGATAGGCCATGTCGACCACGGTAAGACGACACTCACGAAAGCGCTTTCCGGAGAATGGACCGACCGCCACTCAGAAGAGGTGAAGAGAGGGATATCGATCAGGCTGGGATATGCGGACGTCGCATTCTACAAATGTCCCAGCTGCGAAGGCCCCGCCGCCTACAGCACATCTGCGAAATGCAGCAAATGCGGAGGGAAGGCGGAGTTCCTCAGAGCTGTGTCATTCGTTGACGCACCGGGGCACGAGACCCTGATGGCCACCATGCTTTCCGGCGCCGCCCTGATGGACGGGGCGCTGCTGCTGGTAGCGGCGAACGAGAAGTGCCCGCAGCCGCAGACGAAAGAGCATCTTATGGCCCTGTCCATCATAGGTATAAACAGGATAATCGTTGTTCAGAATAAGATAGACATCGTGTCAAGGGAACAGGCGCTTGAGAATTACAAAGAGATAAAGAAGTTCGTGAAGGGCACGATAGCCGAGAATGCTCCGATCATCCCCGTCTCCGCCAACAGAGGGGTGAACATCGATATGCTCATCGAGAGCATAGAGGATCACATTATATCAAAGATAAACAGGGATCTGGACGCACCGCCTATGATGCATGTTGCCCGGTCTTTCGACATAAACATTCCGGGAACGGTCCCGAAAGACCTCAAAGGAGGGGTCATCGGAGGAACGCTCATCCAAGGCAGGCTCAAGATCGACGATGAGATCGAGATAGTGCCGGGGAGAAGGGTCGAGGTTGCCGGAAAACCCACATATGAGAAGATATCCGCAAAGGTCACATCCCTTCAGGCCGGAGGAAAGAGCGTGAAGGAAGTGGTTCCGGGAGGACTGGTGGCCATCGGCACAGCCCTTGACCCAGCGATGACGAAATCAGACGGTCTGACCGGAAGGGTCGTCGGGATACCGGGAAAGTTGCCTCCGGTCGTCCACGATTTCAAAATGAAGACAACGCTTTTGGACCGTGTTGTCGGTTCGTCGGCAGATCTCATCGTGGACGACATAAAAAGCAACGAGCCCCTTATGCTCAGCGTGGGAACGGCTACCACAGTCGGCGTTGTCAAAAGCGCGAGGGCGGGTTATGCCGAGGTCGTCCTCAAGATACCGGTGTGCATCCTTCCAGAACAGAGGGTCGCTATCTCCAGAAGGATATCCAACAAGTGGAGACTCATCGGCTACGGGATAATAGAGCAGTGAGCTCATGCAGACAGTGGTCCTTGATACCAACGCACTGCTGATGCCTTTCGAGATAAGGATCAATTTGGATCTGGCTCTGAAGGATCTTCTGGGAGATGTAAGGTGCGTGGTGCCGGGACCCATGATAGGCGAACTGAAACATCTTGACCACAAATTCTCAAAAGCGGCGCTGGGTCTTGCAAGGAAATATGATATTGTGCAGACGCCGCTGTCCGGTGACGATGCGGTGATGGATGTCGCACTGCTGACCGGAGGCTACATCCTTACCAACGACAAGGATCTGAGGGCAAAGGCAAGGAAGCAGAGGATACCGCTGATATACCTGCGTTCAAGCACGCACCTTATCGTCGAATCTCTCGGATGAGGGGTGCGGGCCACATTTGGCCTTCGTCTCTCGAACTGTCACAAGGACACTTGACATCCCGATTGCCGTAGACAACACCCGGGAACGGAGGCTGACGGCAAGTGTCGGGACCGCGCTCTTCGGATTCTAAGAGCCAGTGAGCGGTAA
>JAIRUV010000107.1 GCA_031254265.1 Candidatus Methanoplasma sp. | reverse complement strand
ATCCAACATGAAGCTGGCGACCGGGGGCGTCGCTCCGATACCCGAATTCCAGAAAGAGGGCGTGAATGTCACGGTAGGGACTGACGGGAGCACCACCAACAACAGCTTGGACATGATGTCCGAGATGAAGGTCCTGGGGCTCCTTCAGAAGTCCAGCAGATGGGACCCCACCGTTGCGAAAGCGCAGGAGCTTTTGGACTTCGCGACGGTGAACGGGGCCAAAGCGATAGGTATGCAGGATATGTTGGGATCGATAGAGGCAGGAAAATACGCAGACCTTGTGATCCTCAGCGGCAGGTCTCCCAACCTGAGGCCGCTGCTTCCGGAGAACATAATATCGAACATCATCTACTCCGCATCTTCAGCGAACGTGAAAACAGTGATGTGCCAGGGAGATATAGTATTGGACAACGGCACGATCAGCGCTATAGACGAGGACGAGGTGTTGTCTGCGTCTGAGGAAGTGTGGCGGTCGCTGTGTCTGAGGTAACGGCAGCTGTAGACAAGCCGAGGATCAAGTTCGAGGTCCCGGACTGGGAACTTATTACGGAATCGGGATACCTGTGCGCAGACATGCACATACATACAGACTGTTCGGACTCCTACAGCAGCATCACGCGCCTGCTGGAGATAGCCCGCTTGAGGAATGTGGGCATGGCGGTGACAGACCACAACCTGATCAGTTCCCTTGAGGCTATCGACATCGAGAAAGAGGATGTGTTCATCATTCCAGGGATGGAGGTGAGCACCTCCGACGGGCCGCACATCCTTACTTATTTCTATGAGATGAGCGAGCTCAGGGATTTCTGGCAGGAGAACATCAGGCCGAGGCTGCAGTCCTGTCCGTGGCTTGCGCTGAAGGACTGTACCACCGAGCAGCTCATGGACCTATTGGAAGGCAGGGAATGCGTCGTGTCCGGGGCGCACCCCATGGGATATCTGGGTTCGAACAAGGGCGTCGAGGTCTGCAAGAGAAAGGGATACATTCCGGCCGACGTGATCAAAAGATTGGACGCGTACGAGGTCATATGCGGAGGAATGACCCGCCAGGACAACGTGGAGGCGGTGATGTCATTCAAAGGATACGGTCTGGGGATAACAGGAGGAAGCGACGGCCACATAGCGGAGGATCTGGGATCGGTCGTGACAATATCCAAAGCGGATGACACAGAGGATTTTTTGAACAATATTCTGAAAGGAGAGAATGCAGTGAGGGGTACTGAGAAGGATTTCCACAGAAGGGCGCTTACCGGCCTGACATCCTTCTACAACTTCCTGGACTATACTCCGTCCGTCATAAGGGTGCAGTCGCACCAGATGGCCATGACCATAAAGCGGGGGACGAAAAGAAAGATGGACAGGAGCAACAGAACTGGCTAATCTATAATTTACGAGTTGTTATATAGTATAATGTAATGGGCGTGAACTATGTCGTCCGACAACCCTATTGAGATCGTGGAGCTTCGGAAGGAGTATGGAGGGTTTGTCGCCGTGGACAACCTCAACCTTTCCGTAAAAAGGAACAGCTTCACAGGATTCCTGGGACCCAACGGTGCCGGGAAAAGTACAACGCTGAAGATCCTTACTCATCTTATCAACGCGACATCGGGACAGGCATACATCAACGGCATCGATGTGACGAAGGACCCGAAGGCGGCACTGACCGGCGTGGGGACAGTTGTGGAGACCCCAGAGTTCTACCCATACCTTACGCCCAGAGAGACCATGAAATATGTAGGGCAGATAATAGGGATGAACGCCGAATCGATCAAGAGCGAGACCGACCGCATCCTTGAAAAGGTCAAGATGACGGAATGGGAGGATAAGAGGATAGGAACATTCTCAAAGGGCATGAGGCAGAGGATCGCTATCGGCCAAGCACTCATGAACAACCCAAGCGTCGTCATACTGGATGAGCCGACATCGGGCCTCGACCCGAGAGGAATGGCTGAGATGAGGGATATCCTGAAGAATCTGAGGAACGACTCCAGGGACCTGACTGTGATAATGAGCTCCCACGTACTTCATGAAGTAAGCGACCTTTGCGACAGGATCGCCCTGATCAACCACGGGAAGATGATTATTCAGGATGACATGAGCGCTATCCGGGAGACCGAGGGTAGAAGAAGGATGACCGTAAAGGTCAACACCGTACCGGAAAAAGAGACGATCTCTAGGATCGAACAGCTGAACAACGTGATGTCTGCCGAAAGGTACGGCAACGACATAGAAGTCACGCTGGACGGCGACACAGGCGCCTGTGTCAAGTTCTTAAACGATGTCAGCGCATTGAACATCGGTGCATACAGCGTGAACGAAGAGAACGCTCTTGAGACCACATATCTCAAACTGATAAAGGAGTCGAGATAATGCGCATAGAAATGGACGACTTCAGACAATCATCCGTGGTAGCGAAGAATGAGATCCGCAAGTTCATTCGCGGAAAAAGGTTCACATTATACGTCGTGCTTACAATATTTGTTTTTGCACTGATCACAGCGCTCCCGTACATTCTCGGATATGATCCCACAGAAATACCCGGCGGTGCAGTGGCGATCCACCTGATGTTTGTACCGTTCTTGGTAATCATAGCCGCGACTCTTTTCTCATCCGTTGCGATAGTCTCCGAATTCGAAGAGAGGACCGCCCTTATCCTATTCACAAGGCCGATAAAGAAGACATCGATATTCATCGGAAAGATCGTAGGGTGCATTATACTGGAGACTGCAATGCTAGTGCTGTTCTACATAGGGATGATAGTATTGGCAGCATTCCATGAGGGGGCTGTGTCCAGCGGGTTGTTCGTATCACTCGGTGTGGCCTTTGCATATATTGTATCAACAACATGCATAGCGATATTCATAAGCTCGATCATGAAAAAAGGAAGCACATCCGCGATCTTGACATTCTTCATCCTGGGGATGATACTATCCATCATATCCGCTGCAATAATGGTATCGGCGGACATAGATCCGTGGTTCATGCTGGATATTGCATCAAATGCGATAACACCCGCTGATATGACAAGCGAGTTCATGTATGTGCCAGACGCGCTCACTGCGGTAGGAACAATGATAGGGTGGAGCATCCCGTCGATAATATTGGGATGGCTGATGTTCATAAGAAGGGAGTTCTGATCAGAGGGACCTTATTACCCTGGCAGGATTCCCTACCGCAACAGAGTCGGGCGGAATGTCTCTCGTGACAACGGAGCCCGCTCCTATCACGGAGCGGGCCCCGATCGTCACACCCGGAAGGACGATCGCGCCCGCGCCGATCCAAACATCTTCCTCAATTCTTATGGGTCTGCAGCTTACCGACCAATCCTTTCTTTTTTCAGCTTCGCAGGGATGTTCAGCGGTGACGATCTTTGTTCCCGGGCCGATGAGCACGTTGTTCCCGATGGATATCTCTCCCGTGTCCAGAAGGACGCAGTCGTAGTTGATCAGTATGTTTTTCCCGAGTTTAATGTTGAATCCGAGGTCGCAGTGGAAAGGAGGGATCACTTTCGTCGCGTCATCGACTGCATGACCCAGCAGGTCAGAAAGCGCAGCCTTTCTTTCTTCCATCGTCATAGGCTGCGTGTTGTACCTTGTCCTCTTCTCGATGCATTTGAACAAGGCCATGTTGTAATCATCGTGGCCCGGCGTGTCTCTTCCCACCGTTTTACCGGAACGGAGTATCTCCCAAACTTCTGATTCATTCATAGAGTGTCATCAGATACTGAATTTATTAACCCTCACTAAGGACAAGGAAGAAAAGACAGGTCCTAGGAACGATG
>JAIRUV010000040.1 GCA_031254265.1 Candidatus Methanoplasma sp. | reverse complement strand
GGCCTCAAGGTGTGCGCGATAGCCGGGGACGTGACCGGAGAGGATGACAAGAAGAGGATGGAGGTCTCGGGTCTGGAGGCGGTCAACTGCAACACCGGCCACGAATGCCACCTCGATGCCAACCTTGTAAGAAAGTGTCTGGACAAGGTCAACCTGAATGAATATGACGTGATATTCATTGAGAACGTCGGCAATCTCGTATGCCCGGCGGACTTTCCGCTGGGAGCGGAGTACAGAGTAGTAGTTATTTCGACAACGGAGGGAGACGACATGGTAAGGAAACATCATGACATATTCCTGCATTCCGATGTCGCTGTCCTGAACAAGATCGACATCGCGGATGCTGTCGATGTGGACCCGGAGATCATTGCAGGCGATTACAAAAAACTCACCGGGGGGTTAAAGACCATGTACATGTGCAGTGTGAGAACAGAAGAAGGCCTAGACGAGATAATCTCTGTGCTGGGTCTCTGAAGGTGAACTGATGAGAGTCTTGACTGTAGGCGGCGGAGGAAGGGAGCATGCGGCCGTGGAGGCCCTTTACCGTTCCGGTGCCGAGATCTATTCTGTGATGAATAATGCGAACCCCGGCATCATAAAGAGGGCTAAAGCATACAGGCTTGTTGAGGACGTACACGTTGACGACATATGCGAATTTGCGATAGAGCACGATGTCGTATGGGCGTTCATAGGGCCGGAGGCCCCTCTAGAGATGGGCCTGGTTGACGCTCTTGGGGATATCGGCGTAAAGTGCGCCGCGCCGACCAAGGCGGCGGCGATGATCGAAACCTCCAAATCATTCATGAGACAGTTGATGACGAAGTACAACATCGAAGGGAATCTCGGCTACGCCGTTTTCAAAACGGCGGAGGATACCGAGAAATACCTTAAGACATTGGATGCGGAGATCGTCGTCAAACCCAACGGACTTACCGGCGGAAAAGGAGTGAAGGTACAGGGAGAGCACCTCAACAGCCACGAAGAGACGATGGCTTATGTCAGAGAGGTCCTTGGTAAGACAGGCAGCAGCGGAGGCGTCGTCATAGAAGAAAAGGCCGTCGGAGAAGAGTTCACCCAAATGGTGTTCGTCGACGGCAAACGTATTGCGCCGATGCCTCTGGTGCAGGACCACAAAAGGGCCTACGAAGGGGATGTGGGTCCGAACACCGGCGGAATGGGCTCCTACTCGGATGCAGACCACCTCATGCCTTTCGTTCCGAAAGAAGCCAGGGAAAAGGCGCTGGAAATACTCAGGCGGATAGTGGATGCGCTGAATGCGGAAGGGTGCCCCTACCGCGGCCCTATGTACGGGCAGTTCATGCTCACAAGGACCGGCCCCAAGATCATAGAGATAAATGCGAGATTCGGGGATCCTGAGGCAATGAATGTCCTTCCGATCCTTGAGACAGGTTTCTTTTCGATAATTAAGGATATGGCCACGGGAAAACTGAAGGACGAGGTCAGATTCAAGAACCTCGCCACCGTGTGCAAGTATGTCGTTCCGGCCGGTTACGGGACGGATCCCGAACCGGGGCACGAGATATGCGTTGACGAGGTCGGCGTCCGCAAGTGCGGCGCAGAGGTATTCTATGCGAACGTCAACGAGAAGGACGGCAAACTGTACACCGGAACATCAAGATCGGTCGGGATCGTAGGCATAGGCAGAACGATCGAGGAAGCTGAACGGATATGCGAAGATGCTCTGCACTTCGTTTCGGGCGATTCCATCTGTGTACGTCACGACATAGGTAAGCGAGACGTGATCCAGAGGAAAGTGGACCGCATCAAGAGTCTGTTATCATGATAAGGGCAGCCGTGAAAATAGCCTACCTCGGCGAACATTTTTCCGGCTCACAGATACAGCCCGGCAGCAGGACGGTAGAGGGGGAAGTGCTCTCTGATCTCAGGACAATAACAAAGATGCCGGACGAGAAAATAGACCTTAAACTTGCCAGCAGGACCGACCGGGGAGTGAACTCCC
The DNA here is from genome assembly GCA_031254265.1 of Candidatus Methanoplasma sp. GTDB lineage: Archaea > Thermoplasmatota > Thermoplasmata > Methanomassiliicoccales > Methanomethylophilaceae > Methanoplasma. Next base: position 810 of record JAIRUV010000040.1, on the reverse strand, counting down.
TCGGGAACGTAGCTGTCTTCAACAGCTGCATTGATGATCTGGATGTCCTGTTGCGTGCCCTGAATGCAGTCTCTAAGGATATCTTCTACAGAGGCGCGGCCTGCGTTGACGATGATTTCAATCCGAGGTTCGCTAACGTCAGAAGATACAGATATGTCCTTCCTTCACGCGGAATGGATGTGCCAGCAATGAAAAGCTGTGCCGAGCTGTTCGTCGGAGAGCATGACTTCACAAGGTTCTGTAAACCGGACGGGAAGTCTGCGGTGCTGACTTTGGATTCCGTCAACGTGCTTAAAATGGGGGATGTGATCATTATCGACTTCTCCGCAAGGTACTACCTGTGGAACATGATACGCCGCATAGTTGCCGCCATATCTGCGGTGGGAAGCGGGAATTCCTCCGTCTCCGAAGTGAGGGACGCGCTTGGCGGAAAGGATGTGACCTTCGGCCTGGCAAGGCCGGACGCGCTGACCCTCATGGATGTCTGCTACGACGGCCTGGAATTCGCGGCACCGTCTGCCGGAGCGTTCGGCGGGAGGGTGGACGAGGAGATGTTCAAAGACCAGCTAAGGGACATGTTCTTCACATCATTGTAATATCAATAACGCATTACTTTTTCATGGAAAGACTCACAGAGATAGCAGATGAGGCGCTTGAGATCCTGCAGGGATTGGAATCTCGCAGGGAGTATGCCATCAGATGTTCCAGGGACATAATAAGAGAGACAAAGAAGATGATACACCTGATACATGTGTCGGGATGTCCCGCATCAAAAGAGGTCCTCGGCGGGCTTGTATCAGACCTTATGGA
>JAIRUV010000150.1 GCA_031254265.1 Candidatus Methanoplasma sp. | reverse complement strand
CCGCGCCGACCATCAGCGCCACCGTCTGCACCCTCTGTGCGTTGGGCATTCCGGCTATGTAAAGCACGTCGCCCTTCTTCACCGAACCGGCGAAAAGCCTCCCTATAGCGACCTCTCCGGCGTGAGGGTCCATTATGATCTTGTTTATCATCATGGACACGTCGTTTTCGTGATCGCAGGCGAGCATCTGTTTCCCTATGGGCGTGTCAAGGTCCCCTTTCCAAATGACGGGGATACGGATCTTCTGCGCGTCCCTCGGGTTCTGGATGTGCCTTATTGCCATCTCCAGGACCACTTCGTGAAGGGGGGATTTCTTTGCCAGCTCTTTCTGGCCGCCCTCCCTTGCGCAGTAATCGAAAATATCGCTGAAGGATATCTTCGACCTCTGCATGAACGTGGAGGATATGGCCCAGTTGTTGTATGCCGATCCGAATGCGACAGTGCCGTCCTGTATACTTACCTGCCACTGTTTATTGAGTGGTGCTGGAAGTATGTCTTTTATCTTCTGGTTGAACTCGGCGACGAGCTTGGAGAATTTATCTATCATCATCTCCTTGGTCACCTGCTGTTCGACGATCATCCTGTCGACTTTGTTGATGAACAGGAGCGGCCTCACTCTTTCTTTGAGCGCCTGCCTTATGACCGTTTCTGTCTGAGGCATTATGCCTTCGACGGCACAGCAGAGTATGAACACTCCGTCCAGCGCCCTCATTGCTCTTGTGACGTCTCCTCCGAAGTCAACGTGTCCAGGGGTGTCGATGAGGTTTATGAGATATTCCTTGCCTCCGAATTTGTGCACCATCGACGCGCTTGCGGCGTTGATGGTTATGCCTCTTGCAGCTTCCTGTTCATCGAAGTCGAGGACCCTCTGCTCTCCGGCAAGTTCGGCGGACATCATTCCGGCTCCTGCTATGAGGTTATCCGAGAATGTCGTTTTCCCGTGGTCGATATGCGCTGCAGTGCCGATGTTCCTTATGTTCGCAGGTTCCATCATCAGTTCCGTCGCTCTTTTTATGTTGTCTTCTTTACGTCCCATTTGTCTTCACCCTAGGATCATCTGGCCGACTGTGCGACCCTCTCGATCTCTTCTTTCTTGGAGACAGCGAACGAGGTCATATCGCCCTTCGCCGCAAGCATTATCTCATCTGCAAGGCACTCGTATATCGGTTTCTTGCTCTTCGACGAGGCCTTGACCACGCCTGTCGATATGTTCCTTATGGCTATGTCCAGCCTTCTCTGGGGCGAGATGTCGACCGCTTTCGGCACTGATATTCCTCCGAACTGGAGTCTTGTCACTTCCTCGCGGGGCGCAGCGTTCTCCAGCCCTTCTATCAGTATCTGGAGCGGGTTCTTCTTGGTCTTCTGCGCGACTATGTCGAATGCCTGCGAGACCGTCTTGTACGCCTTCATCTTCTTTCCGGTGTACTTCTCGGTCCTCATTATGTTGTTTATCAATCTCTCTACGATGCTCAGTTTGGATTTGCCGAACCACCTGTTGGCATGCTTTCCGCCCGAGTGAGGCACATTTGTGGGTGTGAGGTCTATGTATTTTGCCAACCCGCCATCACTGATGACGACCTCGGACGTGTCGTATTTTCCGAATATGAGCGCTTTTTCCGCAACGATCTCTGACATATGATTCACCTTACCGGTTTCTCGGTCCTTCCTCTGACCATTTCATTCAGAGAAACGTTGTTCACTTTGATAACTTTGTAACGTACACCGGGGATGTCGCCGTATGAACGGCCCATCCTTCCGCCGATACCTTCCACGAGCACCTCGTCGTGCTCATCTATGAAGTTGATGGCTCCGTCCCCCACTGCGAAAGCTGTGATCTGACGTCCGTTCTTTATCAGCTGGACCTTCACGCACTTACGGATGGCGGAGTTGGGCTGTTTCGCTTCAACTCCGACCTTCTCCAGCACTATGCCGCGTGCCTGGGCCGATCCCTCAAGGGGGTCGGATTTCTCTCTGAGTTTCAATACTCTTTTCTTATATCCACGGTCCAGCCAGCGGAACTTCTGTCTGTCCTCTTTTTGCTTTCTTGCAGTGTATAGACCTCTACCCAACGTTTCACCTCATTTATTGAAGTATTTTTTGCGATTATTATTGTCCTATTTAAAGCTCATGCAATAAACAGGGCTATTATTCTGAGGTTGGCTAGCTCGATTAGGTATATAACACCTTTTACACTGTTTCGGTCTTCTATATCTTGAAGTAAGAATATGCGTCCTTTGCCTCGATAGTTCAACAAACCTTTATAAATGAGTCATGATTAGCACGGACAAGGTGAAAAAATGGCGGATGACGACTACTTGGCTTTGCTCGACAGGGCAAAGCAGGTCCTTCCTGAGACGATAGAGAACCACGAAAGGTTCGAACTTCCGGAACTGGACATACTGCAGGAGGGGAAGATCACGGTGTTCAGGAACTTCATCGACGTTACTGACAAGGTCAGAAGGGATCCGCAGCACCTTTTGCAGTTCCTGCTCAGAGAACTCGGCACTCCCGGCAACATAGAGGGGCGCAGAGTTGTGTTCAAAGCGAAGATATCTCCCGCCACCATCGATGAGAAGATAAGGACGTACACCGAAACATATGTGATATGTTCGGAGTGCAACCTTCCCGACACTAAGGTGATAAAGGAGGACCGCACCCTCATCCTGGAATGCGAAGCGTGCGGTGCGAGAAGGTCCATCAACGTCAGGAAGACCTCGAAGTCCGATAACCAGAATGTCCTG
>JAIRUV010000037.1 GCA_031254265.1 Candidatus Methanoplasma sp. | reverse complement strand
CGACAGTTATTATTCTGTCTACTCGAAAAGATGGGGCATACTCTCCAGAGAGGCGGCCTCGTGCGGCCCGGTCATAGTCTTCAGAGAAGTGGAGAACGTCAGCATCGAGCCCATCGAGGGCGGACTGCGTCTGATATACGAAAAACCGAAGGGGAGCTCCAGGATACGCATCTGGAGAAAAGAAGGGACGTCCGCCGCCGGTTCCGGAGACGAGGTCGAAATAACGCACGACGGAGGGACCGTTATAGACGATTACGGCCTGAAAGGAGGGGTGAAGTACCATTACCTTTTCGTCGCGGAATACAAGAACAAAGGACGCACCGAGAGGTCTATGGGCACTGTTTTCTCATACACCGCGACGAAGTTCCCGGAGCCCGTAAGGGATATGGAGATCAGATGGAACAAGGCCGACGGCTCGTTCACGGCAAAGTGGAAGAGCAGGGAGAAGGTCGTCCTCTACTCCTCGCCGAGGAAGGTGAACATGTACGGGAGGATGGTGAAACTCGAGGACCTGAACGCATGGATGAAGGAGATACAGCCTCTGGAGACGTACGAGAACGGTATGAGGTTCTTCCTTCCGGACGGCGCTGTGCAATACATCTACCCAATGGTGCCAGCCGGGAAGGTCGCTGTCAGGGGAAAGGACATAATGGTGGCCAACCTGAAGCCCTTCAGGGACATGGAGAAGAGGATGAGCGGCAACGACTGCGACATAACCATGACCTGGCCGACAGGCGCGGAGTCCGCTGTCTTTGTTATAAAGGAATCATCGCCGGCATCTGGACCGGACGACCTGGATGCCGAAAGGATCACTGTCACCAGGGACGCATACAACAAGGACAAGATGGTAAGGATACCTATGGGCAACTCGAAGAAGAGGGTCGTTACCATGTACGCGGTCTACGACGTTGGCGGCGAGAGGATGACCTCGCGAGGGATGAACTTCGACATTTATTCTGGAGCATGCTCCAAGGTCAGGTATTCCATGGCCGTCGAAGGATCCTCCAAAACGGAAACGAAGGTACTGCTTAGCATTGAGACCGATCCCGGGATCAAAGAGTTTCCCCATGTGTCGGCGATAGCGGTCAAAGAAGGGATACCGCTCAAGATCTGGGACGGAGAATCTATATGGGCCTCCAACAGGCCGATCCCGATCACTTCCGGGAGAGCGACGATAGTGTTCACCGCTAAAGATAAGATAGATATCAGCAGGGTAAGGCTTTTCTTCGTCAGTGAGAACGACTACAACCTGTTCAGATTCATACACCCGCTGTACAAGGAGAGATGAAGAGATGGCAAAGAAACCTGAACCCCAGACGCACCACTCAGCTACCTACACCTGTCCGTTCTGCTTCGGCTCCGTGGATCTGAAGAACATACACTATCAGTGTACGAACCCAGCGTGCACAAAGATATTCCTGAGGGAGCTTGACGAAAAGAACGCGCGGAAGTACAGGTCCAAGAACATTGAGGAGGAGATCGACATAGAGAACTCCATCTTCCTCGGCAAGGACCCTGCCGGAAGCGCCCCCGTGACGACAAGATACCATATCATACGGAATTCGTCCGGCATATGCGACATATGCAACAAACCGGTCTACAAAAGGCTCTGCCCAAGCTGTCATAACCCTATACCTCAGGGGGCGGAGGACGAGGGGAGCAGCGTGTTCGTCCTGCTGGGCCCGAAAGGGGTTGGAAAGAGCCACTACATAGCGGTGCTGATCGATCAGCTGAAGAACTCCTTCTCCAAAGAATTCAATGCCATCATGAGTTCGGCGACAGACCGTACCACCCTGAAATACAGGGAGATGTATTACAAAAGATTGTACGAGGAAGGAAGGAAGCTCGCCCCCACGCTCTCGTTCGAAGAGAGCAAGGAGTCCAGGGAGCCCATGATCTATTATCTCAAGTTCTTCAAAGGGGATTCCTCCAGAGTCTATACGCTGGCATTCTTCGATACGGCAGGGGAGGACCTTGACTCCACCGGGAAGATGATGGGGCTGAACCTCAACTCATTCATCTCAAGGGCATCGGGGATCGTATTCCTGGTGGACCCGCTTCAGATACCGTACATCAATACAAGGATACGCATGGACAATAAACCCCCGACCGGTGTCAACGTAGCTAACATGTTGTCGGATATTGTAAATATCATAAGGACCAACAAGTCACTCAAGATGAAGGACCAGATCACTATACCGTTGGCTGTTGTTCTGACAAAGGCGGATGTGCTCATGAAAGCACCGGAGAACGACGAGGAGAGCAGTATACTGTTCGGTCTGAACTCCTCCCTCAACATAGAGAGGGAGAGGGGGAAGTACGACAAGACGAATTTCGAGCAGATCAGCGCGGAGATCGAGGAATATATGCGCAGGGCTGTTTCGACAGCCTTCACACAGACGGCGAAGGAATTCAAGGAGCATTCATACTTTGCCGTGTCCGCCCTTGGAAGCAACCCCACCGGGAATGTGCTGACAAGGGGGATATCCCCTATGCGCGTGGAGGACCCGTTCATCTGGCTCCTCAACTGCGAGAGCCTGGAGGAAAAGAAATGACCGAGAAGAAGAGGACCAGCAAGACCAGTAAGCTGAAGAATTTCCTGGTGACCGGGACCATCGACGAAGAGGATCCAGAGATCACGGAAGAGCTGCTCCAAGAAATTCCTGCAGAGTGCTCTGAGCCTCGGATCGATATACTGCCTCCGGAAGAGGAAGTGGTCATCGAGGACATAATAGAAGAGTTGTACATAGAGCCTGCAGCAGAGATACCGGCATATCAGGAACAGGCCTTCGCAGATGCCGATTCCATTGCTTCCCTTGAGAAAGAGATCGCCCAGCTCAGGGATATGGTCTCCGCCTTGACATCAGAGATCGGGAAGTATACAACATCCAAGGAACAACTTAAAGAATATTCGTCAATCTTGAACAAAAGGGATGCGGAGCTTGCAAACAGGAAGTTCATGGTCATGCTTGAGCAGCTGTCTGCGATGAGAGAGGACTTCTTCAAACTCTGCAACGGAATGAACGCTAAATTGGGCAGTTTCTCACCCAAGGACATCTTGAGCTCATTCGAAGCGTACGGAGTGGACATGGAGAACATCCTTGTCGACTGCGGCGTGGAGATCGGCCCGAGCAAGTTCGAGAGGCTGAACACAATACACCAAAGGATCGTCGATGTCATACCCACCGACGACGAATCTATGAACGGTATGATAGCAGAGAGAGTGTCGGACGGGTACGTGTACCAGGGACGAGTTCTCCAGAAGGAGAAAGTGAAAATCTACAGGTTTTCTGGAAGAGCAACAGAAGGAGATGAGGAAAAATGAGCAATGAATATATGATTGGTATTGACCTTGGTACGACATACTCGTGCCTGGCATATATCGATGAGGAGGGTGACCCCGTCGTCGAGAAGAACTTTGAACAGGAGGACACAACGCCGTCGGTCATACTCTTCAACGAGAACGGAGAGATAATAGTCGGTTCGCCGGCAAAGGACATGGCAATAATGTATCCTTTGGAGAGGGTGGTCACCGCCATAAAGAGGCAGATCGGCACAGATTATGAAGTGGACATAGACGGCGACAAATACACGCCCATCACTTTATCGGCAGCGATACTGAGGAAGATGATCAACGACTTCAACGACAACCACGGTGTCGATGTCAGGAAGGCGGTCATCACCTGTCCGGCGTACTTCGGGCAGACCGAGAGGGATGCCACCAAGACAGCAGGCAAGGTCGCCGGACTTGACGACGTGACCATAATCAACGAACCCACCGCCGCGGCGATATCCTTCGGATTCGGCGCGGGAGGAGGAAAGAAGAGAGTGATGGTCTACGACCTCGGAGGCGGGACCTTCGACGTTACCATACTGGACATCGAAGGCAGTTCATTCACCGCTGTAGCAACAGACGGGGAGAGGCTCCTTGGAGGAAAGGATTGGGACCAGGCCCTCATCAAGATAATAAAACAGAAGGTCTGCGAAGAGAACGACATCGAAGAGAGTGAGCTTGATGACGATGATGATGTCAAGCAGTCGCTGATCCTCGATTCAGAGACCATCAAGAAGAGGCTCTCATCGGCGGAATCAACGAAGGGAACGCTTACCGTCGGGGGGAAGAAGGCGGTCTACACCATAACAAGGGCGGAGTTCGAGGCAGCTACCGCGCCTCTCATGCAGACCACGCTCGACATAATCGAGAGGGCCCTGGCATCGAAGAATTTCTCAATATCTGATATAGATGATGTTGTCCTTGTAGGAGGGTCGTCGAGGATGCCTCAGGTCAAGAACCGCATAACCGCAAAGTACCCGGATGCCAACGTCAGGGTGTTTGACCCAGACCAGTCCATTGCCAAAGGCGCGGCGATATTCGCAGGCGCCCACAACTGGGCCGGAGCGGAGGACTTCGTGGCGGCGGCCGCTGCAGGCGAGGAATACGTTCCCAAGGAAGGGGAGATCACCGTCCACAACGTCCTCAGCAAGTCCTTCGGGATAAAGGCGATGTACGATGACGGCAGGGAGATGATATCCAACATCATATTCAGGAACGAGAAGCTCCCCATCGTGTCGACGAAGACATACTACCCGATAGACGACGGCCAGAGTTCGATCAAAGTGGAGATATATGAGAACTCCGCATCCAACAACGACGATGGGAAGAGGATAGAACTCATCGACGGATACAGCGTCGGCGAGTTCGAGATGGACCTTCCGGAGGGAGTTACGAGAAGCACCCCCATAACCGTCAAGTTCGTTGCCACCGACGAAGGGATACTGGTCTCGCACGTTGACTGTCTGGGTCTGCACACGGAATACCAGCTGCAGAACAAGCTCCAGATGTCAGATGACGAGATCAGGGACTCTCAGGGCCTTATGGAGAAGATCACAAAAGGAAACTGAACAAACAGGGGCGGGAGCCCCTTTTTCTTAACTCATTTTTGGCTTTTTGATCTGTCTGGCAGCAGATCATTTCAGGCCGAGCTGTTCGTACAGATCTTCCCTTTCCCTTTTCGAGATGTCCCTGTAGCGGCCCTCTTTCAGATCACCTAAGGTGATGTTCACCACCCTTATGCGTTTAAGGTTCCTTAC
>JAIRUV010000101.1 GCA_031254265.1 Candidatus Methanoplasma sp. | reverse complement strand
CGAAAGAACTCTGCATGTGCGAGGAGATCGCACGAGAGCAGCAGACCGTAAGGATATCTGTCGACAGCAGAAGATACGGCAAGATGGTCACGGTGATCGACGGCATAGATGAGAATGACCTCGACGTCGAGGACCTGGCCAAACAACTGAAGATAAAATGCGCCGCCGGAGGAGCTTACAAAGACGGCCGCATCGAGCTTCAGGGTGATCACAAAAAGAAAGTGAAAGCCGTGCTGGAAGACATGGGATTCCGCACAGAGCTCAGGTAAAGTTGGATAGGATGAACAGGAGTGATTTCATGAGATCGGAACTCATTGGACTGGACGTGGTAGTGCTGTCAGCACCATACTCGGGAATTTCCGGGAAAGTGGTAGACGAGACGAAGAACACGTTCACCATCTCATCGGCCGGAACTGAAAGAATGGTACCGAAACCAGGCAATGATTTCAGGTTCACTTATGAAGGCGTACACATGGATATCAAAGGCACAGAGATACAACACCGACCAGAAGACAGAATAAAAAAGGTCAGGTGATCAAAATGACAGCAAAAGTTAAGAACATCGGAATCGACGTGGCCCCACCGGCCGCTGAGTGCAATGACCCCAACTGTCCGTTCCACGGCAGTCTCTCGGTCAGAGGCCAGATCATAGACGGAGTGGTTGCGACCGTCAAAATGAACAAAACCGTCGTAGTTGAGCGCAACTATTTGAAATACCAGAAAAAATACGAGAGATACGAGAAGAGGTCCAATAGGTACGCCTCCCACGCATCCCCCTGCCTTGGACTCAAGGTAGGCGACCGCGTGAGGATAATGGAGTGCCGTCCGATCTCTAAGACCGTCTCTTTCGTGGTCATAGAGAAGAAGGAGTGAATCTAAGATGAAAGGAATCTCTGGAAAACAGACAAGAGGACTTCAGAACGGATCGCGCCTTGACGTAATCGACAACAGCGGTGCGAAAGTGATAGAGATAATCACCGTTCCCGGATACCACGGCGTTGCAAGGAGAGTTCCGTCGGCAGGTCTGGGAGACATGGTGATAGCATCTGTCAAAAAAGGAACGCCCGCAATGAGAAGACAGATAGTATTCGCCGTGATCGTCCGTCAGAAACGCCCTACCAGGCGTGCGGACGGTACCATGGTGTACTTCGAAGACAACGCGGCGGTCCTCGTGACCGATACAGGCGAGACCAAGGCCACTGATATAAAAGGGCCGGTGTCAAGGGAGGCGGCCGACAGGTGGCCTCGTATCGCAGCGACCGCCAATACTATAGTGTGAGGTGAAAGGATGGCAAGCAGCAAATCAAGAGTACAAAGGAAAACGCAGGCCAACGCCCCCTCCCATTCAAAAAGGAAGATGCTCTCGGCACACCTGAGCAGCGAGCTCCGCGACCGGTATGGTGTGCGCGCGGCAAGGCTGTGCAAAGGAGATACCGTTGCGGTGGTACGCGGCGAGGAGGATGTCCGCGGAACGGAGGGGAAGGTCCTGGAGGTCTTCACCAAGACCGGCCGTGTATCTGTCGAAGGAGTAACCATAAACCAGGCTGACGGGACCGCCACAGTGCGCCCGGTACACGCATCCAACCTGATCATAACCAAACTCAACACAGAGGATCAGTGGAGGATGGATTCACTCTCAAAGAAAAAGGAGGCTGAAAAATGAGCGACCACATGAAAAGATTAGCCGCACCCCGGACATGGCCTCTGAAAAGGAAAGTGGCTGTCTGGGCGACCAAGCAGTCCCCCGGAGCCCACTCGATCGAAAGCAGCATGCCTGCGGCGATGGTGCTGAGGGATATGATAGGAGTATGCGACACAGCAAGAGAGGCAAAAAGGATAATCGGAAACCGCGAACTGTTCGTCGACGGAACGCCCGTAAAGAACCCGAAGGCCCCGATAGGTTTCATGGACACTGTGTCCATACCGAAGATGAAAATGAACTACCGCATGCTCCTGACCGACAAGGGGAAGCTAACGCTTGTCCCCATAACCGAGGATGAGGCAAAATGGAAACTCTGCAGGATCGAGGGCAAGACCAAGGTCAGCGGAGGAAAGATCCAGCTCAACCTCAGCGGAGGAAGGAACATGGTCCTTGACAAGAACATGTACAAGTCTGGGGATACGTTGAAGATAGATGTCGCGGACCAGAAGGTGCTGGAGAGCTATGCTCTCGCAGACGGTGCGTCCGCCCTCATCATAGACGGGGCCCTTGCCGGAAAGGTGGAGACCATCGCCGGCTATGTGGTCGTCAAAGGACCGGCCGAGAACATCATAAAGTTCAAGAGCGGGATAGAGACGGTCAAGAGGAACGTATTCATCATCGGCGCGTCGAAGCCGGAGATCAAACTGCCGGAGGCGTCAGAATGAACGCGATGAGAGACATCCGTGTGGAGAAGGTCACCGTGAACATCGGCGTCGGAGAGGCAGGAGAGAGACTTTCCAAGGCGCAGAAGGTCCTGGAGATGGTCACCGGCCAGAAGTCGGTGCAGACCATATCCAAGAATGTGAACAGGGACCTGGGGATACGCGTCGGGATGCCGCTGGGATGCAAAGTGACCCTCAGAGGCGATGCGGCGGAAGAGTTCATCAAGAAAGCGCTTCCCATAAGGGAGAGCAAGATCTATGCATACTCCTTCGACAGAGAAGGCAACATGTCCTTCGGGATATCCGACTACACAGACTTCGAGGGGATGAGATATGATCCAGAGATCGGCATATTCGGTATGGACATAAGCGTTGTCCTGAGAAGGGCGGGGAACAGGATAACGCAGAGGTCGATCCTCAAAAGGAAGATACCGAAGAGCCACCGTGTAGACCGCGGCGAGGCGATCCAGTACATGAAAGAGAACTACGAGATAGAGGTGGTAGAGTGAAACCAAAGAAACAATTCGGCAGGATAGCCGGGTGCACCCGCTGCGGACGCAGGAGGGGCATCATAAGGAGATACGGAATGCACCTCTGCCGCCAATGCTTCAGGGAAATGGCCCCTGAACTGGGATTCAAGAAATATTCGTGAGGTGAAAAGAATGCAGAGCGATCCACTTAACGACGCAATGTGCGTCATGAAGAATGCAGCATCAGACGGAAAGAGCGAATGCATGATCCAGCCATCCTCAAAACTCATAGGCCGCGTGCTGAAGGTCATGCAGGACCACGGATACATCCACCAGTTCGAGTACATAGAGGACGGCAAGGCAGGCAAATTCCGTGTGATGATGGAAGGAGCAATAAACAACTGCGGCGTGATAAAGCCGAGGTATTCGGTCAAAGCGAACGATATCGAGAGGTTCGAGGCGAGGTATCTGCCCGCTCAGGACTTCGGTGTCCTGATATTGACCACAACCGCCGGAGTGATCACCCAGGACCGCGCCAAAGAGCTTGGCATAGGCGGTAAATTGTTAGCGTACATATACTGAGGAATAATAGATGACAATAGCAGGGAAAATCGAAAGCACCATCGCCATCCCCGATGGGGTGTCCGTCTCCATTGACGGAAACACCGTGAAGGTCAAAGGACCGAGGGGTGAATTGAGCAGAAACTTTGCGTACCCCCGCGTTATTATTGCCATCGGAGAAGAAGGGGTGGTCGTAAGCAGCGAATACCCGAGGACAAAGGACAAGGCAATGGTCGGAACATTCGTGGCCCACATCAAGAACATGATAAAAGGGGTCACTGTAGGTTTCACATACACCCTTAAGATAGTGTTCTCTCACTTCCCGATGAAAGTAGCAGTGAAGGATAACCGCGTGGAGATCAACAACTATATGGGAGGCCATGCACCCCGGCATGCAGATATCGTGGGAGGGTGCAAGGTAAAGGTCGCCGGCGCGGAAGTTACCATCGAAGGGAACAGCATCGAGGCGTGCGGGCAGACCGCGGCCAACATCGAGAAGGCGACATCCAGGCGGGGATTCGACAAGAGGATCTTCCAGGATGGGATATACATTGTCCATAAATCACACAAGGTGAGAGAATGAGCATAAAGACACTGACAGACCTTCCCGGACTCAAAGAGGGGAACCTCTCCGAGCTGGAGCAGATAGGGATAACATCCGTGCCGGAGCTCAGGGACGCCATATTCGATGAGAAAAGGGTAAAAGAAGTGATCAAGAACCTGTCCGGAGTAGGGCCGAAGACCGTGGAGACCTGGAAGAAGGCGCTGCAGGACGAGCCCAAGGAACAGAGACAGGAGACCAAGGAGCCGAAGTCCGAACCCAAAGCGAAAGAGGTCGAGATAGTCGACGAGCCCGAGGACGAGACGGAGATAACGGAGAGCGGATGGTATACCGTAAAAGCAAAGCCCCAGCTCACCGACGAGACCGCAGACGCCCTCGCCCTGAGGGCGATCATATCCGGCCGCAGACCTGCATTCAAAAGGCAGGAATGGTTCAGATACGCCAAGCTCGGAGAGAAATGGAGAAAGCCGAAGGGTATACACTCCAAGATGAAGAGGCAGCTGAAGAGGCGCCCTCCCATGGTGGACATAGGGTTCAGAGGGCCGGTATCGGTCAGGGGCCTCCACCCGTCGGGATTCGAAGAGGTGTTGATCCACAACGTGGACGGCCTGGAAGGGATAGACCCGAAGGTACAGGCTGTGCGCATAGGCGGGACAGTAGGCACAAAGAAGAGGATCGCCATAGAGGACAGGGCAGCGGAACTTGGAATAAGAGTTCTGAACAGGATGGTGTGACCATGGATCTGAGAAACCAGAGAAGGATGGCGGCCGAGGTCCTCAAATGCGGCGAGAACAGGGTATGGATGAACCCCGATAAACTAGAGGAGATCGAGGACTGCATCACCCGTTCGGACATACGCATAGCGGTCGATTCAGGATTGATAAGGGCGAAACCCAAGCAGGGATCGTCCAGAGGAAGGATAAGATATGCAGCCAACCAAAAGGCCAGCGGAAAGAGGAAGGGTCCGGGCAGCAGGAAGGGAACAGCAAACGCACGCGTCCCAGACAAGCGCAGATGGATAGCGACCATCAGACCCATCCGTGACGAGCTGAAGACCCTGAGGGCGGACGGGAAGATAACCCCGTCCGTCTACAGGCTCTATTACAGGAGGGCAAAGGGAGGAGTTTACAAATCCCGCAGGAACCTCAAACAGCACATGACCGCCGCAGGCCACCTGAAAGAGGAGGAGATCTGATGGCTACAGGACCAAGATATAAAGTTGCGTTCAGAAGAAGAAGAGAATACCGTACCGACTATTACGCCAGGAAGAAGCTCCTGAGGAGCGGCGAATCCAGGGCTGTGGTAAGGAGGTCCAACAGGAACGTTACCGTCCAATTCGTGGATTTCGATATGGGCGGAGATATAGTGAGAATAACGGCAGCCACCGGCGACCTGCGCAAGATGGGATGGGAGTATTCATGCTCCTCCATCCCGGCGGCGTACCTCGTAGGGTTCCTTGCCGGCAAAAGAGCATTGAAGGACGGCATCGAATATGCCGTTCTGGACATAGGTATGCAGAATCCGAAACGCGGCGGGGTATTGTTCGCTGCCGTGAAAGGAATGGCCGACGCAGGGCTGGAGATACCCCACAGCGAGGATGTTCTTCCTGCAGAGGAGAGGGTCAAAGGCAAGCATATCAGCGATAAGATAGAGGCGGCAGTGAGCAGCATGAAACAGAAGATGGAGGCTGAGTGAAATGGATTGGATCCCTAAGACAAGACTGGGACAGATGGTCCTCAACGGCGAGGTCACGACCATGAGCGGCGCATTGGAAACAAGGCTGCCACTCCGTGAGGCCGAGATAGTGGACATACTCCTGCCTGACCTCAAGGACGAGGTCATAGACCTGAACATGGTCCAGAGGATGACCGACTCCGGAAGGAGGGTGAGGTTCGCTGTTACCTGCATAGTAGGCAACGGCGACGGGTTCATCGGAATCGGAAGGGCCAAAGGCAAAGAGGTGGGGCCTTCGATAAAGAAAGCGATCGACAATGCGAAACTCAACATCATCGAAGTGAAGAGAGGATGCGGATCATGGGAGTGCGGATGCGGATTGCCGCACACGCTTCCATTCGAAGTGTCCGGGCGCACGGGGTCCGTCACCGTTTATCTCAAACCGGCCCCCCGCGGGATATCGCTGGCCGTCGGAGACGTAGCAAAGAGCCTCCTGAGGCTTGCGGGAGTGGACGACGCGTGGGGATTCGCCACAGGCAACACCAAGACCAAGGTCAACTACGCAATGGCGACATTCGAAGCACTGAAGATGACTGCCCGCATGAGGGTCACCGAGGAACAGGCCCAGAGGCTCAAGATAGTGCCGGGGCCGGTAGGCATCAGGATATCTGAGACCAACGTCAACGCAGAGGAGGAGTGAGGATGGCATATGCAGTGGTCCGCGTACGCGGACAGGCGGATGTGAATAAAGACATAAGATACACAATGGGGCTCCTGGGCCTTACCAGGGTGAACCATTGCGTAGTGCTCCCCCAGAGCCCGTCCATAGACGGGATGTTGCAGATGGTGAAAGATTACTGCACATGGGGCGAGATCGAAGAGGAGACGCTTTCCGCTATGATAAAGACCCGCGGGAAGATAACCGGCGACAAAGAGATAACAGAAGAGTATCTCAAAGAGAATACGGGCTTCGGAAGCGTAGAAGAGCTTGCGAAAGCCATGATCGAGAACGACTACAGGATGAGGGACATGGAGGACGCGAAACCCGTCTTCCGCCTGCACCCTCCCATAAAGGGCTACGAGGGCAACAAACGCTCCTTCAGGAACGGCGGCTCCCTTGGCTACAGAGGGAAAGAGATAAACGACCTCATCTATAGGATGCTGTGAGAC
>JAIRUV010000090.1 GCA_031254265.1 Candidatus Methanoplasma sp. | reverse complement strand
ATCCTCCTCTGTGCTCTCTAACGGTTGTTCCACTGTCGTCATTTGATGACCTCCGTGCAGGCATGTAACATTAATCTCTTTTAAAGGTTATCCTCTAATCTGTTAGTGTGTTCGGTAATTGTGTGAGATCCCCTGATAACGTGTGACGTATGGGAGTTTCGAGGATTTTTGTTTTTCTGAAAGCGGCGAGGGAAGCGATGTGTATACGGCCGGGTTCTTTGATGTTTCCATCTTTATTTGAATTATAATTAAATCAGCAAAGCTGATTTAATATATATTCAAATAAACATTCCAGTTCTGATAGGCCTGCCGGGCAGGCGCACGAGGTCTGAGGCATAACGCCCCGGCCAGACGCTTTTACAGAGCGTTAGACCTGGCCGGGACGGCCATCCGGCATGTGATTGGATGGCAAGGAAAAGAAAAGGATGCAAAGTAGATAATAGGGATTGGAAGGCTCAGAACAAAGCGGCGGAGAGAATGGTGGACTTCATCATCTCCATGATACTGTCCGCGGCCGATCCCCCCGAGAGGACGGGGGAACGGGGCAGGCCGCGGGAGTTCTCCGATGCGATGGTCGAGTGGGGCGCGGTCCTGAAGGCATCGCTCAACCTGTGCTGGAGGCAGGCGCACGGCCTGCTGTCGAGCCTTCTGGAAAGGGCAGGGGCGGCATGCATAGGGTGTACCCAGTTCTATGAGAGGGCCAAGGAGCTGGCGGAGAGGGACCTGCATACCTGCGAACCGATATCCGGGATACTGGTATGCGGGTGCTGCAGGCCGCAGGCCGGCAGGAAGAACATAGTGGCCGCCGTGGATGCCACAGGCCTCCGGCTGAACGAGGCGGGGAAGTGGAGGACGAAGCGGTGGGACGGCAAGGACGTGCCGGCTGGATCAAGGTCCATGCGGCGGTCGACACGGCCACGAACGAGATATTGGCGTTCGTCGTGACGACAGAAGCGTGCGGAGACAACACATGCTTCATGAGACTTATGGATCTGCTGGCGGAAGGAGGACATGATGTGGTGAAGGTGCTGGCGGACGCAGCGTACGACGACAGGGACAACTGGAATGCGATGAGGGAAAGGGGCATAGATTTCAAGGCGAACATCAAGAAGAGCTGTACGGGAAAGTTCAAGGGATGCTCCGCAAGAGGACTGCTGGCATTGAGGCGCGGCGAGATCGGCGAACAGGCATGGAAGCTGGAGATCGGATACGGCAGGAGATGGAAAGTAGAGTGCACATTCTCGGACCTGAAGAGGCTGTTCGGCTTCATGCTGAATGCCAGATTGAAGAAGTGGATGGCTTTCGAAGTATACTGGCGCATCCGAGCCCATAACGTCTACAAAGGCATGCTCATGGAACTGAGGGAGGAGAAGACATGTTAATTACCGAACACAGGCGCGACGAGGTAAGCTGTAAGGAGGATTGCGAAAACGTAAGCGAACGGAATAGCCGGACCATCTGCTCGGTCCCGACCCTACGATGACGTGCGTCCTTGGTAACGAGGGGGTGCGGAGCTCATCTGACAAAGCGGGAAGACACAGGCTCTGCTGTGTCATACCGCCAGGGTGGGGGAGCATGGCAAACGTAATGTGAATCGACGCAAGGACCGTAATTTTGCAAGGTGCGAAAACAGAGATGATTCCCGAAAAGGATGACGCACTGACCAAACGGTATCGGACAAGGTTCGGATAAATACGTTAGTATCCGAACGGGCAGACGGGTCCGCGGTCTAAAGTCGGTGCCTAAACTCCCCGCGAACATCCTCTTTACGGAACTCGGAAACCCCTATGCCCCTCTCCCGAACAGGGAGATATGCCATCGCGAGAGAACAAACGGGGCAGAGGGAACAGGAAGCGGTAATAAGCGAAGGCCGCCCTGTAACGGGACGGATAGGTGCATGTGCATCATCCCGAAAGGGAGCAGACGTACCGCAGGCCACCATCGGAAGGAAGGTAAGGTATGACGGCGGACCATGAAGATTCAACTGCGCGCAAAAGCGAGAACTCAGGGGACACAAGCGACAGCTGGGAGACCATTGATTGGGAGAAGGCGGAAGCTCATGTCAGCCGTTTACAGTATCGGATATCCAAGGCACAACAGCGATGCGAAACGAACTTGGTAAAACGCTTACAATATCTGTTAGTGAACTCATTCTATGCCAAGGCATTGGCGGTACGGAGAGTTACGGACTCCAAAGGCAGACACACCTCGGGAGTGGACGGAGAGATCTGGTCCACCTCCAAGTCAAAGATGGATGCCGTGAGACGGCTGAACATCGGAAGGTACAGGGCAAGACCGCTGAGGCGGGTGTACATACCCAAGAAGAACGGGAAGCTCAGACCCCTGAGCATCCCCACCATGTACGACCGCGCGATGCAGGCCCTGTACCTGATGGCCCTCGACCCTGTGCAGGAAACGACCGCCGACCCGAACTCATACGGGTTCAGGAAAGGAAGGTGCTGTCACGACGCAAGAGGACAGCTGTTCCTCCTGCTGTCCAAGAAGTCATCCGCCCAATGGGTCCTGGAAGGGGACATCAGGGGATGTTTCGACCATATAAGCCACGATTGGCTTATGGAGAACATACCGATGGACAAGCCCATCCTGAGGCAGTTCCTCAAGGCAGGATACGTCTTCAAAGAGAGGCTGTTCCCCAATGAGGAAGGGACTCCGCAGGGCGGAGTGATATCTCCGACGCTGGCGAACATGGCCCTCAACGGGATGGAACGCCTTCTGAGAGGGCACTTCGGAAAAGGCTCCAAGGTCA
>JAIRUV010000052.1 GCA_031254265.1 Candidatus Methanoplasma sp. | reverse complement strand
GAGTCCGTCGAGTACCACTCTGAGTTCGGAGGATCGTCCGTTCAGTGCTGGCTTGGAGCTCTCGGATACGAAGTATCCCTGATGAACACAGCCATCGCGACCGGCAACGAGAAGACCCTCAGGGACCTGTACATGATATCCGACCGCGCCAGAGGCCCGGAGGGATACATGCTGGCCTACGACAACGCATACAAGGTCGGAGAGGCAATTGCAAAGGAAGGGAAGGACATCTACCTCCGCGCAAAGGCCGCCGGACTTACCGCAGCGAAGGTCATCAAAGCAGGGAACGAGTCGAAAGAACTCGGACTTACCGCGAAGCAGAAGGACGTCCTCAACGGCATCATAAAGGAGCTCGAGGCACTTCCCGACAACGAAGCGAAGTTCTTCGAGTACTGCAACAAGAAGTACGCCGACGTCCCCAACTACGACAAGAAGAACTACGGACTCTGAGCCCGCAGTTACTCTTGACGAGTTCAAACATCTTACAATCCAATTTTTTTATATTCTTCTTTACTTAGCTAAAAAGGTGCGACAGCCTATTCATTCAGTGTATTGTTGTTCATATCCAGGCTCACTATCTTGTTTGGAAAGCCCGGTTTCCTTAGATGACGAGTCCGCAAAAAACTGTGGCATCGCCTCGGCCCTCATCCTCTCATGACTGCGCGAGAGAACAGGCGTTGGTCTTTGAGCACGGAGAATATCACTGCCCGCTCTTTCCGAGCGCTGTTATGAGCGCCTTCCTGCTTGCACTTTCTGCATCATTAGACTGACAAAGACATAAGCGCCGGAGGCGAGTTGTTACAAAAAAAAAGAATAAGAAAGTGACCTTGTGTAAAAATAGTGACTCCTCGATTTGGTTGTAACCACACAACAATCGGAGGGAGTCACATATGGTTATGGGTTCGAGGTACAAAAACATAACATCGGGACCTCCGGCGCCCGGGACGGGCGCCAGGAGGCTCTGCGCGCCTGCGGCGCGCATAGGGACACCCTCTGATACTTGTGCGGGGAGGGCGATGAAAGATGTTAGTGATAGGCGCAGATGTACACAAGAAGAGGACAGCATTCCACGCATTGGATGAGAACGGGGAGCCTGTGAAGGATCTCAACAGCATGTTCAGGTCGGTCCCTTCGAACCGGGAAGGGTTCGGGGGGCTTGCCGAGCACCTGAAGGGGAAGGAGCACAGGATACTGATGGAGAACAGCACGAAGACGCATGATGTATACTGGACGATGAAAGGCATGGGGATGGATGTGATGGTCGCACATTCCGTGGACCTTGCGAGGATAACAAGGTCAGACAAGAAGAACGACGACAACGACGCCAAGGAATTGGCGATGTATATGCTGGCGAGGCTGCGGGGCATCAAGCAGTTCAGAGAATGCTATATGTGCACCGAGGAACAGATGCGGCGCAGAAGGTTATGCAGGATAGCCAAGCAGGAGATGATGAACGAAGGGGACCTCAAGCGGAAGATAAGGTCTGAACTGCTGCTGTTCGGGATAGATGCCGACATCGGTTCAGCGGTGAACACGCAGAAAGCGATGAAAGCATTGGGGTCGCTGAACGATCCCGTCCTGAACGCTTTGACGGGAATGATGAGGGACTGTAAGAACAGGCGCAGAGAGCTGGAGAAGGTAATGGCCGAAGAGTTCCGGGAGGATGCGATATACAAGACCCTTATCGCCATCCCTTATTTCGGCCCGGTCACCTCCGCCTATCTTTCGGCGACGATCATAGATGTGGAACGTTACAGTTCGAAGAAGGCGCTGGCGTCCAGCTTGGGATTGGTGCCTAGGCAGAGGGATTCGGGCGATACCCAGTCCCGCTGCGGCATCACGAAGACAGGGGACCCGCATGCAAGATGGCTTCTGATCCAAGCAACCTTCGCCCATGTGTCCAACTGTCCCGACTCACAATTGACGGCGTTCTTCAACAGGATGAACGGAGGAAGCATAGCCGAACGCAGAGAAGCGGGAAAGGTCCCGCTTGTCCAAAGGAAGGCTTTGGTGGCGGCCGCCAGGAAGATGACGTGCATCATCTATGCGATGCTGAGTAACGATCGTACATGGTGACCGCCCTGTGATGTCCGCACGGATGTCCCGGCGTATGCCGCCGATCAGGCACGTATACCCCTTTGGCCGCCTCGGACGAGGCATGGGGCCGTATTGAAAGTGAGCTATTCGGCGCAGAGAGGGCCGTATGTCACCGTGCATCCTTCCGAGGAGCGGGCCGAACAATAAAGTGGCCGGCCGGACCCGTGCGGATATGAAGTTATAAGAAAAACGGCAGGCGGAAAGGTATAGTGCCTCCGCCGGGCAGGGTATTTCAGCGAAGGCTTTATTCCTGCTCTGCGATTCCTGTGCGGAGTCACTATTTTTCCACCTAATAAGAGGTTTAATCGCACTTCGTCCAGCCGCATGATTTACATATGTTGCAGCCGCCCTGGAACTGGAGCTCGTCGCCGCATTTGGGACACGGGTTGAAAGCTTTCTTGGATTCTGCGGCGTTCTTTTCCTTTTCGGCTTCGAACGTTATCCCCTCCACTTCCCTCTGCATCTCCGCATGCATATCAAGAAGCGCCCAGCCCACTGCCATAGGGCAGCAGGACCCTTTGCTGGTGTCCCTCTTTGTGAACGTTCTAACCACATAGGACGGGCAGGATCCGCAGCTCTTGAGCTGGTCCGCTATCGATTTGATGTCGCAGCCGCTCCTTGCGGCAAGAGAGATCATCCTTGAAAGGCCGATCATGAAGTTGTTGCAGCCTCCGGTGGAACCTTTGTTGAGATATGCTTCCAGCAGCTCCCCGCTGTGGGGATCGAAGAACGCTGTGCAGTGCAGGCTTCCGCAGCCGGTCATGAGTTTCCTCTTCTTCCCTACGACATCGTCTGCAACATTCTCGACGAAACCTCTCTTCTTACGTTTCCCGTTATCCTCTTCCGGTTCCGGCTCTTTCTCTTTTGCTGTCAGAATACCGAGACGTTTGCATCCGTCCCTGAATACAGTAACGCCTTTACATCCTATCTCCCATGCGTACATGTAGAGGTCGTACACCTCATTCTCCGGGAAATCGTTCTGAAGGTTCACGGTCGAACTTATGGACGCATCGATATGCATCTGCCATGTGCCCTGAAGGTTCAGGCGCTGTTTGTAATCCAGGTTCTGAGCGGTCACAAAGAACCGCGGGAGGTCCCTTTCATCTGTCAGGCCGTGTTTGTCCATGTACTCTTTCACTACCGGGGTGTACACCTTGTAATATTCATCCCGGTCGGAGAGAGATACCGTCCTTCTCTCGTATGAGTTGGCAAAAATAGGTTCTATCCCTCCGGATATCCCGATCATCGTCGAAAGCGTGCCCGTGGGTGCGACGGTAAGCAGCTGTGAGTTCCTGATGCCGTATTTCTCCACAAGGTCCCTGGTCTCTTTGGATGTGTTCTCCAGGAAGAACGGCGACCTCATAAGCTGACCTATGTCGCATCTGGGGAACTTTCCTTTTTCTTTGGCGAGGAGAGCGGACTCTCTTATTGCAGCGTCCGCCATCACGAAGCCGAGCTTATGGCAGAAGTCCATGGCATCCCTTGTCCCGTACTCCAGCTCCATTTTTACCAGCATGTCGGCAAGACCCATGATTCCAAGACCTATCTGTTTCCAGTCTCTGACGGAGTCCCTCTGTTCCTGCAGAGGATGCAGCGGCAACCCTTCGTCGAGGACATCATTCAGTCCTCTCACGCATATGCCTACTGCGCACTTGAAGTCCTCCTCATCGAATTTCCCATCATTGACGAAAGCGGCCAGATTGATACTTCCGAGAAGACAGCTCCCTCCTGCGGGTAGCGGCTCCTCCGCACAGGGGTTGGTGCCTGCATAATGATAATCAGGGTACTCGCTCATGAGGTTCCAGGACTCGATCCTGTCCCAGTAAAGGCATCCTGGCTCTCCGTAGTCCCAGTTGGCGTTACAGAGCTTTCTGAAGAACTCGTATGTGTTGAGGTTCTTCTCCACCACATCCTCCGTCTCAGGCCTCTTGAAGATTTGTCTGAAGTCCTTTCTGTTCTTCACGCACTCCATGAACTCGTCGGTCACGCGTATGGACATGTTGGCCTTGGTGACCCTGTCCACATCCGTCTTCACGAAAGCGAACTCCTCAAGGTCTGGATGTTCACAGGAAATGGACAGCATGAGGGCACCTCTCCTTCCGTGCTGCCCTATGAGGCCGGTGACCATGGAATAGAGGTCTGTGAATGAAACGGCCCCGGATGTCGCTGATGCGGTGTTGTTGATCTTTGCGCCTCTGGGGGCAAGCTTGGACATATCTATGCCCACGCCGCCGCCGTAACTGAACGTCCTCGCGAGTTTGCCGGCGCATTCGAATATGGATTCTATCGAGTCTTCGGGAGGAGTCACCACATAGCAGTTTGAGAGTGTGATCTTCAGCCCGGTCTTGTGCAGTCCTCTGTTGGCCAGTATCCTTCCGCCGAAGAGGAATTTCTTCTCTTTGATCATCTGCCGTATATCAGCATCCCCAACACTGATACGATCCAGCCACTGTTCGAAAGTCTCCCCGTTGTAACAATATTTCTTCTGCCATATATCAATGCCTAATTGGTTATCCCCGCCTAACCATTCTTCAATTTCCATGCAGTAACGCTCCCATCTTTGATGAGGATGATGGCCTTCACTATAATTAAACCTCTCAATCCGTGAGAGCGTATTCCCTCCCTTACAGGGAACGGCAAGAGAGATCTGTTGATATTTCTGACGGAAAATGACACAAAAACTCTCCACAAAAAGACGGCTGCTGTGTTGTCCGGGCGGATCAACATACAACGAGTACAGTAAACCTAAAGTTTATAATAATGTAAGATTATTGTCTGTGTATAATCTATTTTCGATAGAACTTACATGATATTGGATACTGCGGCCTGTAATTTTTCGCGCGATGCGGTTATGAGAACAGTTGGCAGTATTTTGAGAATAGGCCAACAACCTCTTCATCCATCAAAATGGGATCCAAAGTCGCCCCTGACTCAATATATATCACGCTGGGCACTGACTTTTAAAAAAGTTTATAATGTAGCTGAGGATAATGTAGAGTAGCATCTTACCAATATGTATGGTGTATTTTGGCCGCTAGTTCAATTACAGAAGGGACAAAAATGAGTAAAGAAGAGATTCTTAGAACAGGAACAACGACCATTGGTCTGAAGATAAAGGATGCAGTGATCCTCGCATCAGACCGGAGAGCAACAATGGGCAATATAATCGCACACAGCGACGTCCAGAAAGTATATCCTCTTGCGGATAACCTCGGAATGACGATCGCCGGCGTAGTAGGTGATGCCCAGCTTATGATCCGGTTCATTCAGAGCGAGGTGTCGATATATTCTATGAAAAGAGGATCGCCTATGTCAGTTAAAGCGGCAGCCACACTTGTCGGCAACGTTATGCGCAACGGATTCTACCTGGGACTGATAGTCGGCGGTCACGATTCGACAGGAGGCCACGTTTTCAGCGTTGACGCTGCGGGTGGGCACATAGAGGATAATTTCGTATCGATCGGATCAGGATCGACATTTGCGATGGGTTCTCTGGAGGCCTCGTACAAACTGAACATGACAAAGAAAGAAGCCATCGATGTTGCAATAACGGCACTCAACTCTTCAAGGAAGCGGGACAGTGCATCGGGGGACGGCATGATCATCTCCTACATCGGGCCGAAGGGCTACGAGGAGATACCTCAGGACCAGATCAGAGTCAGGTGCGAGGAGCTGGGATTCAAATATCCCAACTGAGCCCTGCCCGCAAACATTTCATCAGAATAGGCGCAACAAGCAGGATTTCACATGAACCCCGATAAATTATTCGAAAGCCTAAGGGAAGAAGTAAAAAGGCAGCTACCGCCGGAGATGCACGTATCATCAATAGAGTTCGAAGGCTCGGTAATAGTAATATACACAACAGATTACGACAAGTTCTCCGGGAATGACGATATGCCCAGGACGCTTGCACAAAGTCTGAAGAGGAGGGTCGATATAAGGCCCGACCCGTCCACCCTCGACGACCCAGGACCTGCAAGGGAGAAGATACTCTCGATGATACCTCAGTCCGCAGAGATCTTTGACATAAATTTCATTGAGGAGACCGGGGAGGCCATAATTGAGGCGATAAACACCAGCGAGGTGCTCGGCAAAGAAGGACAGCTGCTATCCGACATAAAGAAAGAATGCGGCTGGAACGTGAAGGTAATGAGAGCGCCGCCGATACCGTCGAAGATGGTCTCGGATGTCAGAGGCTACATCTACATCAACATGGACGATAGGCACAAATTCCTGAAATCCGTCGCGAGGAAGCTGGTCAGACCC
>JAIRUV010000146.1 GCA_031254265.1 Candidatus Methanoplasma sp. | reverse complement strand
GAGGAGACAGAAGATATACGTGAGACGGAAGGACACACCTGAACCACAAACAGCACAAACAAGGGGCATCTGTCCCATCTTTTTTATTTTTCGACGAATAACTTATTGCGCATCGAGACAAGTGACCCGAGAGACGAATAAGCTTTATCTATCATCGTGTATGAGGTTGTCAATGACTCTGGAGGCCATTATCGAGTCAATAAGAACATACCCGGGAGTGACACGCAAGAAGGCTGTGTACGAGATCGTGGGAACTCTTACTGCAAAGGAGTTCCCCCACATTGCGGCCTCCGAGGGAGAGGATGCGGCGGCGGTGGAATACGGCGATAACTACATACTGTTCGCCGCCGACGGCATTATGGAATCCCTTGTTGATTCCGAACCATATTATGCAGGAGATTTTGCTGTCCTTGTCAATGTGAACGACATAGCGGCCATGGGAGGTAAGCCTCTGGCGATGGTCGATGTCATATCCATATCGAAAAGCAAGGTGTGCGTCCAAATACTGAGAGGAATGGCTGATGCCGTCAAGAAGTTCAATGTTCCCATCGTAGGGGGGCACACCCACCCTGACTGCAGGTACAATGCTATCGACATCTCGATAATAGGCACTGTCCCAAAAAATGACATAATCCTTAGCTGCAAAGCCAAGGCGGGTGACGATATCGTTTTCGTGATGGATCTCGACGGCTCTTTTCCGGAAGGCCTCAGATATGCATGGGACACCACAACGAAAAAGGACGGCGCGCTTGTCCGGGCTCAGATGGAGATGATGACCGTTATTGCATCGGAACATCTTGCCAGTTCCGCCAAGGACATGAGCAATCCCGGATGCCTCGGGACGCTGGGCATGATGCTTGAGAGTTCGATGAAGGGCGGCACCGTCGATATCGGCAAGATACCTATCCCCAAGGGCGTTGACCTTATACGATGGCTTCTTTCATACCAGGGCTGCGGGTTCGTGTTCTCCTGTCCTCCCGAGAACTCATCGAGGATCATAGAACTGTTCGAGACCGTCGGGTGTTCTGGTGCTGTCGTCGGAAAGATAGATGATACGATGGCGCTCAAACTCACCATGGACGGAAAGACCGAGGTCCTTTTCGATTTTGAGAAGGAAATCATCACAGGATGTTCGCCTAGAAGGAAGTAAGTGTTAGGCCACAGAGGTGGACATCACCTCCGATCCCAGTGGACCGCATCGTTTCTCAACCCTGCCACCCCGCAAACGTCAGTAGCACGAGGTAAAGCTGCTCCCGTCAGGACCTGGCCCGGTCTCCCCGATCAATGTGAGCGATACGACCCTCCGGTCGTTCGGCACACAAACTCCGGCTCTGCAGGACAAGATCTCATAGTTACTTTGCGGGCTTGGACCATCGGCTCTGCCGCCCTCTGCTGTCACCCCCGCTATTGACGGTTGCGGGTGTAGGGCACGCCAAGCTCCCCGGTCAAGCCTAACGTCAGGACTATTGAAGGAGAATATTTAATATCTTTCCATACAAACTTGGAAATCCAGACGTATTCTGTTCCCTTCAAAACCTTTGAGTGGCATGTATTAAATACTGTTGAGGCATGTACCGTGCTAACACATAGCACGATGGTGTAAGAAATGATGTTGTTCGGAATCAGTGACCCGTGGATAATCGGAGCATACCTCGGATGCTTCCTGACCACTGCATTATGCTGCATATGGGCAGTACTCAGAAGGAATGGACCGACAGAAGAGGACGGTGATGAGTGATGGCCGCTGAGGGAGTGCCTATGGGCCTTTTCTTGGGAATAATGGTGGCCTTCATCGGATCGATGATATTGCTGGGATTTTTAGGTTATCGGAACACAAAGGACAGCCAGCATTTCCTCCTTGGAAGGAACAAGGCGAGCACAATGATGATCGCTTTGTCTTACGGAGCAACGTTCCTGAGTGCCTCCGCTATCGTCGGGTTCGGAGGCCAGGCGGCCGTTCACGGCCCGAGCCTGATGTGGCTCTGTTTCCTCAATCTTTTCCTGGGCCTGTTCGTGGCCTTCGTCCTGTTCGGACCCAGGGTCAGGAGGATCGGCAGAAGGCTCGGGGCATCCACGTTCGCAGACCTGATGGGAAAGATATTCAAATCCAAGGGGATACGCGGTTTCACGGCAGGGATAATAATCATCATGATGCCGATATACTGCGCCGCAGTGTTGAAGGGAGGAGTGAACTCCCTTGTCATCCTGACCGGGCTGGGAGAATTCTACGACATCATCCTGATAATATTGGCTGTCGTCGTTGGATTGTATGTGGTCTACGGCGGCATAATCGCCGTCATGTATAACGACATCCTGCAGGCAAGCGTTATGATAGTCGGCATGGTAGTGATACTTGCCGTCACCGTCTACACAGTAGGTGATTTCTCGGCCCTCGGCGGCATCCCGCAGACCGGCGTGCTTGACGGGGCCACCGGGCTGGCAGGTGCTCCCTCATTCCTTTCGGAGGAGTGGTGGCTGGTGGTGTCGACATTCATTCTTGGAGTGGGTATCGGCGCTCTTACTCAACCTCAGCTGGTGGTCAGATTCATGTCCGCCAAGGACGACAGGATGCTCAACCGCTCGCTCATTGTCGGGAGCATATTCATGCTGGTCATCGTGGGCATCGCTTACTCTGTGGGCCCCCTCACAAACGCATACTTCTTCGAACAGCACGGAATGGGCTCTCTCCAATACATAAAGAGTCTCAACCTCGGGGTTGACTTCATCATACCTCAGTATGTCCTTGAAGTGTTCAACGGCATCTCATTCGGCGACGTGTTCATCAGTGTGTTCGTGCTGTCCCTTCTCTGCGCTTCGATCTCCACCATCAGCGCCCTCATGCACACAATAGGCGCGGCGGGAGGGCATGATGCTTACACCTTGTTCAAGAACAGGAAGACGAAGAGCGAGGAGGACTCCCAGTCCCTGAAGGTCAACAGGAGCGTGACCGCGATAATGATGGTCATGGTCGTTGTGTACTGTTATCTCATGCCTAACGACATCATCGCCAAAGCAACATCCCTGTTCATGGGCATGACCGCCGCGGCGATGCTTCCTATGATGTCCTACGGCCTCTTCGCGAAACTGCCGAACAAGATGGTAGCCATTGTCAGCATGGCAGTGGGTGCGGCAACATACCTCTTCTGGGCGTTGTTCATCAATTCCAGCTCATCGGTGTTCCTTCCAATATGCAAATGGATCACGGGGAACCAGGTCCTATTCATGGAAGGATCCCTGAAGTTCGTTGACGCATTGGTGGTGGCGCTTCCGCTGTCCGTGATAGCGCTGGCGGTCATGATCCTTGTGACAAGGTCAAGAAGAACAGATACCGCAGAGACGGAAGAGACTACATAAACCTCAGAACGGGCCCAGCGGCCCGTTCACTTAACTTATTTACGATCTCTTGCACATTGTATAATCGTAAGTAGTATACTCACGATTAGTATAATCACGAGTATACAGCTGTATCTTTGTGGAACTTTGGCAGAGGCAACAGATAGGCCCTGCGGGATCAGAGGGCCTGTTCAAAATGTGACCTCAAAGCCTTTTCGTGTAACATTTTTATGGACGTTCGGTTATCGGTCAACCATGAGGACATTGGAGATGAGGGATGTATCCGTTATCAGGAACGGAAAGAGGATACTCGACTCCATAGATCTTTGTGTCGAAGACGGAGAAAGCGCCGCCGTCATCGGAATGAACGGCTCCGGCAAGACCACGCTGATGAAGCTGATAAGAGGGGACATACTGCCTTATTACAACGAAGAATCGCCCTCCGTAATGAGGATATTCGGAGAGGATAACTGGAACATATTCGACGTCCGGAGCAGAATGGGAGTAGTGTCCATGGACCTCCAGAACCAGTTCGGCAGCGGCACCCTGGTGAGAGAGGTCATCGCATCCGGGTTCTTCGGAAGCCTCGATGTGTTCAGGAACATGAAAGTGACAGAAGAGATGCTATCAAAGGTCGAGAATGCGGCCTTGATGATGGGCATCGAGGATCTTTTGAACAGGGAGGTAGAGGGACTTTCCGTAGGCGAGCTGAGGCGCGCGATGATCGCAAGGGCTCTGGTCACCGAACCGCGCGCGCTTGTCATGGACGAGCCGATGACGGGCTTGGACATAGTCATGGCATCTAAGTTCAGGAAGATGTTCGATATTCTGATAGAAGCGGGTGTGAGTCTGATCATAGTCACCCACGACCTCGCCGATATACCGAAAAGCATCGGCCGCGTCATAATGATGAAGGGCGGAAAGATATTTGCGGACGGAAAAAAAGAAGTCCTTTTCACGTCTGAGACAATGAGCGGCCTTTACGATGAGCCTATTAATGTTGAATGCGTTGAGGGAATATATCACATGCGTCTTTGAGCGCACGGTCGGGGAAATCAGATGAGATATATTTGTCCTGAGTGCGGAGGCGAGATACCTGAAGATAATGATTTCTGCTTTCAGTGCGGCAGGACGAGAGACAACACCATCAGACTGGACGAATCCGGGAACTTCATACAGCCGGAAAAGAACATGTGTGCCTCCTGCGGCGCAGAATTGTCTTCGGATGACCTTTTTTGTCCAGCGTGCGGGGAGGCGAGGTCCAGGATACAGATGGCAGCCTTCAAGCCGCAGATGGTGAAATACGGATGGATCGGGCTGGCCCTCGCATTCATACCTGGTGCCTTAGGGTTTGTCCCAGGATTTGCCGGCATATTCGGCCTCGGCCATCTGTATTTCCGAAAGTGGGGGAGAGGTGTGCTGTACCTCTCTGTATCCGCATTCATATTCTACATCAGATACATCAACGATGACACATCCTTGATTCAGGATATTCTGTATATAACGGTCACAGCGTTCTTCTACATCATCCAGGGGATGGAGGTGCTCGTGCTTGCCTACATGCCCCCTAAAAATCCCAAGTGAGGCCCCATGACCGAGGATTGGACTGAGAAATATAGGCCGAAAAAGCTCTCGGACGTCATAGGCAACCCATCCGCCGTGAAGGAGCTTAGAGAGTGGGCGGATTCCTGGTCGGAGGGCATACCGAAGAAGCGCGCGGTCGTCCTGATAGGATCCCCGGGGGTGGGAAAGACCTCCTCCGCCGGAGCTCTGGCCAATGATATGGGGTGGGATATCGTTGAGATGAACGCGTCCGACCAGAGGACCGGGGCCGCGATAAGGGACGTTGCCCTCAGGGGGTCCTACTTCAACTCCATCGGAAAGGATGAAGAGTACAGAGGAAGCAGAGAAGGAGGGAAGAAACTCATCGTCCTTGACGAGGCGGACAACCTCTTCGGGAATGCGGACAGAGGGGCGCTTCCGGTCATAAACGAACTTATAAAAACAACGAAACAGCCTGTGATCCTGATAGTCAACGACTTCTATGCTCTGTCTAAAAAAAGTTCTGCCGTAAAGACGGATACCATACAGATAACGTTCAGGAAACCTCAGACGAAATCGATGATCGCCCCGCTGAGGAAGATAGCCCTCTCCGAAGGGGTCTCCGCCGATGACCGGATCCTCGAGAGGATAGCCGAGAATTCGAACAACGACATGCGTGCTGCGATCAGGGACCTGGAAGCGCTTTCCTATGGAAGGAGTTCCATCGACGCCTCCTGCGCCGACGGCCTTCAGGAGAGGGTCGTCAGGAAGGATATGTACGACGTGCTGGATAAGATGTTCAGAAGCAGCGACCCGTTCGGAGCCAGAGCAACCTTATCTAACGCGGATGTGGACCCGGAGACGGCCATCATATGGATAGACGAGAACCTTCCATACGAGTACAGAGAGCCTGGGGATCTGGTAAGGGGCTATGAGAGGCTCTCGAGGGCCGACATATTCCTCGGAAGGGTGAGCAGGCGCCAGTATTACGGCATGTGGTCATATGCAAGCGATATCATGACGGCCGGGGTGTCCGTGGCAAAGATGGGAGCTGGGACATCCCGCGAGAGGTTCAGGTTCCCTGCATATCTTATGAAGATGTCCAGGTCGAGGTCCGTAAGAGAGCTTAGATCGTCGCTGTGTCTAAAACTCTCACGTTATCTCCACACATCCACAAAAAGAGTGGAAGCGGACATCCTCGGGCCGCTTAAGGAGATCGCCCTCAATGATCCGGGGATCAGGGCCGCGCTTGTGAAAGAAGCGTTCCTCGAACCTGAAGAGCTGGGACTCCTTCTCGACATGAAGATAGATTCGAAGATGGTGAAAGAAGCTTTCCAGATCCCTAACGTTGTCGTAACAGCGCCCGAGCCGGCCGCGCCCAGCGAGAAGAAGGAAGAAAGACCGCCGGAAAGGCCGGCTGAGACTGCGGGGAAGCGGAGCACCCTGTTCGACTTCTGAGTGATGGTATGGACGAGTCATACAGGGAATTGCTGATAAAACAACAATACCGCCTCTATAAAGACCACGCTGCGGTGAAGCTCTGCCACTGGCTGAAGGAAAGCTTGATACACGGCCGCCACTGCTACAAGCAGGATTTCTACGGCATAAAAAGCCACAGATGTCTGCAGATGACCCCAGCCATAAATGAATGCAGCCATCGCTGCAGTTTCTGCTGGAGGGTGCAGGAAAGGGATTTCGAGGTCAGGGAGTGGGCGGAACCGAAAGAGATGCTTGATGCTCTGATAGCCCACCAAAAGCTTCTGATATCCGGATTCAAAGGGGATCCGAGATGTTCGAAGGAGATGTTCGAAGAAGCATCAGACCCGGATCAGATAGCGATATCCCTGGCAGGCGAGCCCATTACATACCCTTACCTTTCGGACCTCATAAAGGAGTGCCACAGCAGGAGAATGACAACATTCCTAGTAACGAACGGGACGTACCCTGAGCAGCTGGCGTCCCTGGACGAACTTCCCATGCAGCTATACGTGACGGTGGCCGCCCCGAACGAGAGGATATACAGGGATGTCTGCCGGCCGAAGATCGGCGACGGATGGGAAAGGCTCATGAGGACACTCGATATCCTGCCGTCCCTGGACACCAGGACCGTCATAAGGCATACTCTGGTAAAGGATCTTAATTTCGGATGGGCGGAGGAATACGGCGAGCTGGATAAAAGAGCGGACCCGGACCTCATCGAGCCCAAAGGATACGTTTTCGTCGGTGCATCGAGACAGAGGCTCTCTCTCACATCGATGCCGTCCTTCAGCGAGATAAGGGATTTCTCGTCCCGGCTCGGAGACATAACGGGGATGGAGATCATCAGAGAGAGGCCGGACAGCAGGGTGCTCCTGCTTGGTAAAGAGGATACCGTCACTGATGTCAGGCAGTATCACGGGATCAGATCAGGAACTTCCATATAAGCAGGACGATCAAGATCAGATGCAGGACCAGAAAAAGGTAGACAGCCTTGAACTTTCTCTTCTGGGTCTTATGTCTGAACAGCTTCATACCCGCCAATGCGCCGAATGGGCCGATAAGCCCCGAGACTATCAGGGTGGATTCTTTTATCCTGTATCTGTCCTTCACCGCCCTCCTCTTATCCGCCCAGAACAGCAGGAGGGAGACAGTATTCACTATAATGAAAATGATCGCAATGAATCCGATGAGCCCGAGATTCATCTTCTCGACATCTCTTTTATGAAATCCTCAACGGATGTGGGTATGCCGCCCTCGCCCTTCTCCCCTTTGCCGGGGAAAAAGAACGCGTCGCTTATCCCCAGAGCCTCGGATATTTTTTTTATCTGTTCTTCGCCCTTTTCGCCGTCCGTCCGGCAGGATACGAAGAGCGACCTCTTCTTACCTTTGAACTGGTTCTTGTTGTTCTCAAGGAAGTCGACAACAGGGCGGTACGGTTTTCCGGCGTGTATCCCTGTTCCGAAGATTATATGATTGTATTCGGAAAGGTCTATGACCGTCTGCTTTTTGAGATCGAACGCGTCCGCGCCCAATTCTTTTGCAATATGGTTCGCTATTTTCCTTGTCTTTCCGAGTGTTGAAGAGTAAATTACCACTTTGTTCGTCATTTTCTCATCTCTATGCATCATGATTTTTATTGATACTGTAAATAGCATCGCGATTGCTGGTATATGTAATTATACACCTGTGCCGGACTCAGAAAGGGCCCGCCCATTCTGTACCGATTTCTCCAGGTTTTCAATCAAATTCAGTATATATGAATATCTCCATATTACATTCGATAACATGGGCTACGAAGTGGATATCATTGATCTAGATAAAGCGACGGAGATGCGCTTTAAATACAAAGGCCTAAAGTCATACTCTTCTAAGGTGGATATCTCCGGTCTGTGCGTCGAATTCCTTACGGAGGACAGGGAGCACCTGAAAATGTGGGAGGACAACTTCTATTCGATGTCCGAGGACATAAGGGCGCATGCTAAGATCTATTCGATAAAAGATCCTGAATTAGAGATGAAAGTCCTGTTCGAACCCTCTACCAACTCCGCCTTCCTGTTCAATTTCGAGTATTACGGGTGGATAAAGAGCATTGCGCTCGGAATATCCGGGAGCATACTGGAAGAGGCCCACGACACCTATTCCGTCCACGGCGCCGTACTGGATATGGACGGAAGGGGGGTGACCCTGATAGCTCCTTCCAAGACAGGGAAGACCACGCAGTCATGGGGGCTGCTGAGGATGAACAACGCGCATCTGATCTCCGATGACTGGTACTTCGTCAAGTTGGGCAAGGGGAGACCTATAGCATACGCCTCCGAGAAGAACTGTTATATCGATGCGGACATCGGAGACATATGGGAGGAGTACAAACCCCTCGTGAGCCAGGTGAAGTTTGACAATAACGGGAGGGGGATCGCCAACATAAGATGGGTGGCGGGTGAGTCCTCAGTGATACCTATGACGAAGATAAGGTTCATCTTCCTCCTGAAACGCGACCATAACGATCCCGTCACCATAAGGAGGTTTTCACCCGATGAAGGCTTGGAATATCTTCTGAAGAACGATCTCTGCAACCCCCACCAGATCGTCTGGGATGCCCATAAGAACAGTATAAGGGCGAGTTTCTTCTCCTCTTTCCTTTCCAGCTGCGAGATATATCTAGTGAACACGATAAGGACGCCCCAAGAGACCCAGGAGCTCATAAGGAACGTCATAACAACGGCTTGCGATGTGGTACAATGAAGATACCGGACCTGAAAATACCGAATATGCTTGGCAAGGCCAGGAACTCCGGTGCTAACCGCACCGGCAACAAGAGGCAGTCTGAACGCGTTGAAAGGACCCAGGACTCAAGGCTGCTGATCCTTTCCATATGTGCCATTATCCTTTACATATCGATCGCATGGGTGGTGGTGGTGCTCTTCACAGATGAGGGAATGAATCTGAACGATATCGTGAGAGGAAGCATGGGCAGCGTGTTTGCCCTTCTCTTTGCAGTG